>DASQDA010000407.1:0-3938 GCA_035634435.1 Polyangiaceae bacterium | reverse complement strand
CCTTCGCGCGCGAAGTTCAGCGCCTCGCGCGCTCTTATTGGGTTCAAACGCCTTCCAAGTGGTTCCCGATCGAAGCGCACACGGGCATGCCGCTCTGGTGGTTGTATCCCGAGGCCATGCGCCAGATGTTCCTCGAGCGTTGGCGCTCGCACCTGGAGAAGTGGGCCAACTCCATGGCCGACACACGCGTGCTCACTCGCGAGCAGCTTCAGTCGCTCTTCCCCGCGAGCAACGTCAGCGTCGAGTCACTGGGTGGCATCCCCAAATCGTATGCGGTCTACTCGCGTTCTCACTGAAGCGACGCTGCACCGGCCGGTAGTGCGCGGCTTCACAGCTTGCGCAAACGCACACGCTCCACGGCGTGGCTCGCGCCCTTTTCCAGGACGAGGCGCGCCCTTTCGCGAGTTGGCGCAATATTGAGACGCAGGTTCAAGGCGTTGATGTCTTTCCAGAGCCGCCCGGCCAACGCACGCGCCTCCGCCAGCGGCAGCTCTGCGTAGCGGTGGAAGTACGACGTCGGATCGCGAAATGCAGTCTCGCGCAGCCGTACGAAGCGCTCGATGTACCAGCTCTCGAGGTCGTGCTCGGCAGCGTCGACATAGATGGAGAAGTCGAAAAAGTCCGAGACGAACACCCGCGCGGGTTCGTTCGCCGCGTCGTTGCGCTGCAGCATCGTGAGACCTTCCACGATGAGAATGTCGGGCTCCCGAATCCTCTGCACGGCACCCGGAACGACGTCGTAGACCAGATGCGAGTAGGTCGGCGCGACCAACTCCGGAGCCCCCGACTTCACGTCGGCCATGAAACGGACCAGTCGACGCACGTCGTAGCTCTCGGGAAACCCCTTGCGGTGCATGAGGCCGTGCGCTTCGAGCCAGGCGTTTGGGCGCAGGAAGCCGTCGGTGGTGACGATGTCGACGCGAGGTTTTGCCGGTCCGCGTTCCAGCAACGCCCGCAGCACGCGTGCCGTCGTGCTCTTGCCAACGGCAACGCTGCCAGCAATAGCGATCACGTACGGCACGCGCGTCTGCGGGAGATCGAGGAAGGTGCTGGTGACCTGCCCCAGCGCCTGGCTGGCGTCGACGTACAGTTGAAGCAGGCGGGCGAGCGGTAGGTAGATGGCCTCGACCTCGGCGAGCGAGATAGGCTCGTTGAGCCCTGCGAGCGCCTCCACCTCTGCTTGCCCCAGCGGCAGCGGCAGCGAGGCGCGCAGCTCCGCCCAGGAATCGCGCGAGAACGTCAGGTACGGGGAAAGCCGCGGCTCGTTCATCGTGCTTCCGATCTGCGTTGCGACAGACGTGTTCGACCGCTGGTCGAGCTACCCCTTGCTTACAGGGCGTAAAGCGACGGCAGCAAGCCGCGTTTGACCAGCACCTGAACGATCTGGTCGGCGGCTGCGTCAGCGTCATGCGCCGCGAGCGCGAGTGTGAGGTCGGGCGCTGGCGGCGTCTCTTCGCTGGGGTGCGCGTGACCGGGGCCGTAGTCACCGTGGACGTCGCGTTGCTTGCGGATTTCCAGCGGGGTGCTCACGTGCACCTCGACGAAGCGCTCCGCTCCGACGGCAGCGCGGATGGCTTCGCGGTCGGCGCGCAGCGGTGAGGCGTACGCAAACACCACGATCAGCCCGGCGTCGGTACAACGCCGTGCCAGCTCGGGCGTCTGCGAGGGGCTCGAGCCGTCGGGCTTCACCCCGAGCGAAAGCCCGTCACCCGGATCCACCACCATGGCCAGCCGCCGGTCGTCGAAGAGGCGGCGTTCGAGCGCGAAGGCAATCGCGGTCTTGCCTGCACCCGGTAAGCCCGTGAGCCAGACGGTGCAACCCTTCTGGCGTAGACGCTCGCTGCGCTCCTCCGGGCTCACCTGAGTGTGCGGCCGCTCCGAGCGCAGAGCGTGCCGCAGATCGGCCGCTTCCGGGGCAGCGCTGCCGTCCAGGATCATGCCGGCGGCGACCGTATTGTTCGTCAACGAGTCGATCAGAATGAACGCGCCAGTGCTGCGGTTCTTGCGGTAGGCGTCGTAGAACAGCGGTCGGTGACAGCTCAGTGTCACGCGTCCGATGTCGTTCAGCTCGAGGCGCGTCGCCTCCTGTTGCTTCAGCGTCTCGAGATCCGTGGTGAAGGCGACCTGTTCCACCTCGGCACGCACCATCTGCGTCGTGTGCTTGAGCAGATAGCTCTTTTGCCGATCGAGCGGGCGCTCGCTCATCCACACCAGCATGGCGTCGAAGCGACGGCTGCTGGTCGGCGGATTGTCATCGTGCACCAGCATGTCGCCGCGGCTGATGTCGATCTCCTGCGCCAGGCGCAACGTCACGCTCATTGGGGCGAAAGCCACGTCGCGCTCGCCTTCGAAGGTATCGATGGCGACGATCTGGGTGGTCTTGCCGGAGGGCAACACCCGCACGGTGTCGCCCTTGCGAACCACGCCCGACGAGATGGTGCCCGAAAAGCCGCGATAGTCCAGGTCGGGTCGCATCACGTATTGCACGGGGAAGCGAAAATCCGTGCGGTTGATGGCCTGGGCAGCGGGCACCGTCTCGAGGTGCTCGAGGAGCGTCGGGCCACGGTACCAGGGCATTCCAGGGCTGCGGTGCACCACGTTGTCGCCGTTGAGCGCGCTCACCGGAATGAAGGTGATGGCCTGGAACCCCAGCTGCCCCCCGAACTCGTTGAAGGTCTTGCGAATGCGCTCGAAGACGGGCTCGCTATAACGCTCCAGATCCATCTTGTTGATGCAGACCGTGAGATTCGGAATGCCCAGCAGGGACGCAATGTAAGCGTGGCGGCGCGACTGTTGCAGCACGCCGAGGCGAGCGTCGATCAGAATGATGGCCACGTTGGCCGTCGAAGCGCCGGTGGCCATGTTGCGCGTGTACTGCACGTGCCCGGGCGTGTCGGCGATGATGAACTTGCGCTTGGCCGTCGAGAAGTAGCGATAAGCAACGTCGATGGTGATGCCCTGCTCGCGCTCGGCCTTGAGACCATCGGTGAAGAGCGAGAAATCGATCTCCATGCCCGCACGATTGGACGCGCGCTTGACGGCTTTCAGCTGGTCTTCGTAGACGCCGTGGGTGTCGTGCAGCAGCCTGCCGATCAGCGTCGACTTGCCGTCATCCACCGAGCCCACGGTGACGAAGCGCAAGAGCTCCTTTTCCTGGTGCTGCTGGAGGTAAGCGTGAATGTCGCTGCGGATCAGCTCGGTTTCCTGCATGGTACCCGTGTTGTTGGAGGCGCTGTCTTCGGCTCGCACGTCAGAAGTACCCTTCGCGCTTCTTCAGCTCCATGGAAGCCTCCTCGTCGTGATCGATGAGCCGGCCCTGCCGCTCCGAGTGCGTCGTGAGCAGCATCTCGCGGATGATGTCGGGCAACGTCGTGGCGCTCGAACGCATCGCGCCCGTCAGTGGGTAGCAGCCCAGCGTGCGGAATCGCACCAGCTCCTGCTTCGGTTTTTCCCCGGGCAGCAAGCGGAAGCGCTCGTCATCTACCATCACCAGCGTGCCGTCGCGCTCCACGACAGGACGCGTGGCAGCGAAATACAACGGCACGATCGGGATCTGCTCCAGGTAGATGTAAAGCCAGATGTCTAGCTCGGTCCAGTTCGAGAGCGGGAATGCCCGGATACTCTCGCCCTTGTTCAGCTTGGCGTTGTACAGATTCCACAGCTCGGGACGCTGGTTTTTGGGGTCCCACTGACCGTAGCGGTCGCGAAAGGAATAGATTCGCTCCTTCGCGCGTGAGCGCTCCTCGTCACGACGCGCGCCACCGAACGCAGCATCGTAGCCGCCTTCGTGCAACGCCTGGAGCAACGCGTGCGTCTTCATGACCGTGGTGTACTTGGAGCTGCCGTGATCGAAGGGATTGATGCCCTCTTCGATGGCCTGACGATTGGTGTGCACGTGCAGGTCGAAGCCGTTTTCCTGGCAGAATCGATCGCGGAAC
>DASQDA010000406.1:0-4863 GCA_035634435.1 Polyangiaceae bacterium | reverse complement strand
CTTGAGGCGGTGTTCAAGAATCCGGCGGCGCGCGCAGTCGGGCAGCGCTCGCCCTACTTCCTGTGAGGCGCAATGAGGGCTGCAGCGCCTGCCGGATTGCGCTTGCACTCCAGCAGCGCGCTCAGGATCAGCGGGGCGACGATGGTCGCGTCGGACTCAATCACGAACATGGGCGTCTTTTCCGTGAGCTTGTCCCAGGTGATCTTTTCGTTGGGCGTCGCGCCCGAGTACGAGCCGAACGACGTCGTCGAATCGCTGATCTGGCAAAAGTACGCCCAGGGCTTCACTGCTTCCGAGAGGTCGTACTTGATCGAAGGGACCACGCAGATGGGGAAATCGCCGGCGATGCCGCCTCCAATCTGGAAGAAGCCGACGCCGAGGCCGCTCGAGAGCTCCTGATAGCGATCATAGAAATCGGCCATGTATTCGATGCCGGACTTCACGATGCTCGCGCTGCACTCGCCAGACTTCACGTAAGAGGCGAAGATGTTGCCGAACGTAGAATCCTCATAACCGGGCACCACGATGGGCAGACGCTGGCGAGCCGCGGCAAGCAACCAGCACTCCTCCGGATTGCCCTCATGTGCGCTCGGCTCGATGGCCTGGATCACTTCGTAGAAGTACTCGTGCCAGAAGCGACGCTCGCCAGTTTCAGTGGCGCGCTTCCACATGGGCACGATGATCTTCTCGACGGCGCGGAACGCCTCGTCTTCGGGGATGCTGGTGTCGGTCACTCGCCGCATCCGATCGGCCAGGATCTTCGCATCGTCCTCCTTCGATAGATAGCGGTACTCGGGAAAGTCTTTGTAGCTGTGATGCGCCACCAGGCGAAACAGCGACTCTTCGAGGTTGGCGCCGGTCACGGACAAGCCGTGGATCAACCCACTGCGGATGGCAGGCGACAGCGTGATCCCGAGCTGCGCCGATGACATCGCTCCGGCCACTGCCCAGAACATCTTCCCACCCGAGGACACGTGTTCCCAGTACGCAAGCAGCGCGTCACGCGTCGACCGGGCATTGAAGTTCTTGTAGTTGGTGAGAACGAACTCGAGAATCGGGAATTCAGTGTTCACGGGAGCCTCCTGCGACGACGGTCTGGTCGTAGCTCGGGGGCCGCCGTCGCGCGAAACCACCGAGGACGTCCTACGGTCATGACTTGCGTCACGCCGCCATCGGAGCGTCGAGTGGCGGGCGACGTCTAGCACGCCTTCGAGCTTGGTGCGTTCGCTCCGCGCAGGGGAGGCAAATTTGTCACAAACCAGAAGATCTCGCGGCGCTCACTCCGCATTCCGAACAGGACGGAATCCCGAACGCGATTGTGACTGCGCATCACGGGGCAGACGATCTCACGCCACAAATGCGCGTCGCGTTCCCCCCTCACGCTTAACAAAGCGACCGAACTCCCGTCTCGTTATGGCACGCATGTGTTTGCTCTTTCTGGTTTTCGTACACCTTCGGAGTGTGCCGTGAACCGCCACGAAATCTTGCTCATCGAGGACAGCCCCGATGCGCGCGAGGCTCTGGCGCTCGTGCTCGAGAACTATGGGTATGCGGTGCGCAGCGCCGGCAACGGCATGGAAGGGCTGGAGCAAGCAACGCTGCATCCTCCCGATCTGGTCATCACCGATCTGGCCATGCCGGAGCTCTCGGGGCTGGACCTGCTGCAGGAGCTGCGCAAGCTGCCCTCCCTGGTGGACGTGCCCGTGATCGTCCTTTCGGCGTACCACGCAGTCGGCGACCGTATCGCTGGTTTCGACCAAGGTGCCGACGACTTCCTGGCGAAACCCGTGAACCTCGACGAGCTGCTCGCGCGCGTGCGCCGCCAGTTGTTGCGCTCGGAGCGTCAGCGCGAGTTCGCTCGCCAGAGCATGGTCGACGATCTGACCGGCGTGCTCAATCGCCGCGGCCTTTCCAACTTCTTTGCGAGAGAGAGCGAACGCGTGCGCGCGGATGGCGCGACGGTGGCAGTGATGATGGTCGACCTCAACGACTTCAAGTGCGTCAATGACGTTTGGGGTCACGCGGCGGGGGACACGGCGCTCTGCGCCGTCGCTCGCTGCCTGCAAGACTCGTTGCGAGCGGCAGATCGGATCGGGCGTATGGGTGGCGACGAATTTGCGGTCGTACTGCCCGACACACGCATCAACGACTGTGTCAGCTTGGCCCAACGCGTGCGTCGGATTTCGCCGATCGTTTTCGATCTGAGCCCGGGCACCAGCTTGCGGGTCGGGCTTTCCCTTGGCATTTCGGGCGCGGAAGTGGGCGACACCTTCGACATGGTGCTGCTCCGAGCCGACGCTGCGATGTACGAGGACAAGCGCAATCAGAAGCGCGCCAGTGCTTCGCTGAGCTGAGCTGAGCTGACCGAGCGATGCTGCGCGCGCGGCGGGACAAGCGAGTGTAGACTCGCTCATGACCATCGACACCGTACCCAGCCCGGAACGCGAACAGACAGACGAAAGTTTGCGCACCGAGCGCAAGCAGTCCGACGACGTGTTGGGCGACGCGCAGGTTGCGGTGGACCAAGCAGCCGATGACGTCATCAGTCGGGCTCGCGCGCGGGCTGACGATCTACTGGCTGCAGCGCGAGCCCGCACGGATGGTCGCTCGCCATCCTCTGCGCCCAGCACGCAGCGCCCTGCACTGCTGGAGAAGCAAAGGGAGGGGGAGGATCGCGCCTTGCGTCAGGAGCGCGCCTCTGCTGACGAGGTATTACGTGCCGAGAGGGCCGAGCATGTCGCGCTGCTGGCCAGCGAGCGGGAGGAAACCGACAAGGACCTGCTAAGCGAACGCGAACGCGCGGACAAGGCAGTCTCGACTCGCGACGAGTTCCTGGGCATCGTAAGCCACGACCTGCGCAACTTGCTGAATACGATCGCCTTGTACACGAGCTTGATCGCGCAGGACGTGCAGAAGTCTGACCACGTGGAGCAGGTTTCGAGTCACGCTCAACGCATCGACCGTGCGAATGTTCGCATGAACCGTCTCATAGGAGACCTCATCGACATTGCAAGCATCCAGGCTGGCGCGCTGACCGTGGTGCGTGAGCTGCTGGATCCGGCTCACGTGGTGGCGGAGGCCGTGCAGAACCTCCAAGCACAGGCGTCCGCAACGGGGATCTCGCTGCAGGCGGACATCATTGGGCCGCCCGAGCTAGCAAGCTTCGACCCGGCGCGAGTTCTTCAGGTGCTGATCAATCTGCTGAGTAACGCGATCAAGTTCACGCCGGCGAACGGTCGTGTGACGCTGCGCACCGAACGCATGGGTGCGGACTTGCACTTTGCCGTCCGCGATACGGGGCAGGGCATCCCGAGCGACAAGTTGGAGGCCGTCTTCGAGCGCTTCGTTCAGGTCGGCAACGACGATCGGCGCGGCGTCGGGCTCGGGCTGTACATCTGCAAGTGCATCGTTCAGGGGCATGGCGGCCGCATCTGGGCAGAGAGCACCGAGGGCGAGGGAAGCACCATCTGCTTCACCCTGCCGCTTGCTGCGTGACGACGAGCGCCGCCCAGCGCCTCACACGATCCCGGTGAGCCCACCCGTGTTGCGCGGTCCGACGCCGAAGCTGTTCTCGTTGATGCCCATCAGGTTCATGATGCTGACGAACATCTGGTTGGTGGAGGCTTTGCCGGCACCGAAGTCGAAGAAGCGATCCGTGCGCAGCGCGCCGCCCAAGCCGCCGGCCCACACCACCGGGATGCCGCGCGTGTCGTGGTTGGCGCCGTCGCCAAATTCGGTGATCCAGACCACGAGCGAGTTGTCGAGCAGCGTGCCGTTGCCCTCATCGATAGAGCTCATGGCGTCGAGTAGATCTTTGAAAGCAGTGGCATACCACGCGAAGCCTGCCTCGAGCTCGGCCCGGGGCGTGCGGTCGTGCACACACAAGTGCCAGCGTTGCGGCATGGTGAGGCCGAGCCACGAAAAGGGCTGGGTGTCGTAGAGCGTGTCCTGAATCGTCACCACCTGGGCTTGGTCGCAGGCCAGTGCCATGGCGGCATTCAGCATCTGCGCCTTGTTGCGGGTGGGATGGCTATCAGCAGCAGGCAAAATGGGCTTGCTGCACTTGAGCCCCGCGCCCGTGGCGGGCGGCATCGTGGGGGTCGAGGTCTTGACGACCTCGGCTTCCAGCTCCTGAATGCGGGTGGCGTGAGCGTCCAAGCGCGCCCGATCTTCGCGGCCGAGCTGCGCACGCAGCGCGGTGAAGCTCTCGCGCACGAGCGACATGGTGTCTTTGCGCTTTAGCGCCAACCGCTCGGCCGCCGTCAGCGCGGGAGCCGCAGGCGTGGTCGGTGCGGGGCCCTCGGCAGGTAGGTTCTTGAACAGGCGGTCGTAAACCTTCTGCGGGTTGGCTTCGCCCGTCACCGCTTGTCCGGCACCCGAAAACAACATCTGATACTCGCCGACCGCGGGGTCGCCCACCTGCAGCTCCAAGCTCTTCAGAGCGAGCTTCTGCTTGATGTACTGATCGATCGAGGGGCCTGCCGCGGCGGACGTCTCGCCGCCGGTGAACACGTTGCACGAGAGCAGTGAGCGGCCCGCCTTGTTGTGGCCGTTGCCGGGCATCATCTCGGCGACCAGGTTGTCGACCGGATACAGCAGATTCAGCTTGGACTTGTAGGAGCTGATGGCCCTCAGCATCGGCGGCAACTGAGCGGGCAGGGCGGATCCAGAAGCCACCGCGGGCTTCCATTGATCAATCAGGTTGCCTTCGCCATTGAAGTAGATGACGAGGCGTTTGGGTGTGGCTGCGGACTGCGCGCGCGCAGTGCTGGCCGTGAGCTCGAGAAAGGGGAGGGCCAGCGCCGCGCCTGCTGCGCCGCGAATGAGGGTCCGTCTGCTGATGTTCTTGTAGTGCATGGCTTC
>DASQDA010000405.1:0-7422 GCA_035634435.1 Polyangiaceae bacterium | reverse complement strand
CACGATGCGCGCAACTTCTTCAGAAACGACACGAGCGTGGATCCTTTCGACAGCTCGCGTTCCTTCGGCCCCAAGAACGATCCGTACGTGCTCGATACGAGCAACGGCGGGCGCGGCTGCCGCAAGCAGTACCAGATCCTGCTCACGGACGGTCAGCCCAACATGGACCTGCGTCCCTTCTGCGAGGGGCCCCTCGGCAAATGTCCATTCGCGAAGCCGGAAGACATTGCCTTCGAGCTCTCGAGCGCCGCAAACCCGGTCAAAACCTTCGTCATTGGCTTTGCGTTGCCGAGCTTCACGGTCAACGGGCAGCAGGTCACCTGCAACGACCTGACGCTGGCCGACTTCGACGAGACCGACCCCACCCGCCCTTGTGGCAACCCGAGCGCCGCCTACCGCGACAGCGTGCCGCTGCAGGCGTGCTGCGTGCTGAACCGGATTGCGACCAAGGGCGGCGGCAGCACCTCGCGCGCTTTCTTCGCCGATGACCGCGAAGAGCTTGCCTCGGCGCTGAGCCAGATCTTGACCGAGGCAACCCCCGTCACGAGCCGCACGCAACCGGTGGTGTCTGGCGCCGCAGGCGGCTCCACTGGCTTCCGCTTTTATTCGTCAGTGCGCCCGGTCACCTTTCAGCCCTGGGTCGGCGTCCTCGAGCGGCAGCGCTACCGCTGCAACCCCGACACTCAGCAGGCCGAGGCCATCCCGATCAACCGCAACCAAGGTGACGACTTCGCTGCAAACGTCAACGCTCAACCGGAGACGCGCATCTTCGCGAGCGTGCGGGCTGGCAATGGCTCGGAGCCCATTCACTCGCGCCGCAGCATTCGACCTTATTACACCCCGCTCGGACAGTCCGACGGCGCCGGTGTCTATTCGGGTGCGCGCGCCATGTCGCGCCGCAGCGAGCTCACCGCCGACATCAGCGCCGAGGCGATGGCGCTCACGCCGCTCGACGGCTTGACTGCCAATCAGCGCCGCGACCGTTACTTGAAGTGGCTGGTGGGTTTGCCCAACGGGACGCGCTACACGCGCTGCGCTCGGCCAAACTCCAGCCGCTGCTACTTGCTGGGTGATATCTTGCATTCCACACCGCGTATCGTCGGGCCGCCCTCGTCGGTCTTGCTGGACGAGACGTACGAAGCCTTCACGGCAGCGCAACGCTTACGCCCGGTGGTGCTCTACACCTCCTCGAACGATGGCTTCCTGCACGCTTTCAAGGTCGCAGCGACCGACACCGAGGATCCGGACCAGGTGACGGGCCCTGGGGCGAGCAACAACGAGCTGTGGGCGTTCCTACCACCGGCGGTGTTGCCCGATCTTCCGTCTCAGTATCCCTTCACGCATCAGCTGCTGCTCGATGGCGTGCCTATCGTGGAGGACGTGGTTGCGGTCAGTCCCTCCACGGACGTCGACGACATTCGGTTCCAGCGCTCGCCAGCCGACGCCCGAGCCGGGGTGAGTGGCAACACCACTTGGCGCACCGTGCTCATCCAGAGCTTCGGCGCGGCTCGCAGCGGCTACTTCGCCGTGGATGTTACCGACCCGGTTCCCGACGCCAACAATCTGGATGCAGAGGCGAAAGGGCCGCGCTTCCTCTGGCAGCTGACCACGGATGGCGCTGGGAACCCGCTGTTCGGCATCGGCGGCGCGACGCCACTCATCACGACCTTGTTCTTCGATCCCGCGGGCGGCAGCGACCAGGCCAACGCGATGGAAATCCCCGTCGCCATCTTGCCCGGTGGCCGCTCGGCACCTGGCTCGCCCGATCCGGAGCCCGATGCCGGTCGCGCCTTCGGTTCGGCGTCCACGTTCGACAGCTTCTCACCCCGCACCCAGGTCCCGCGATACTCGACCGGGGTCGGTGGTCGCTCGCTCACCATCGTACGGCTCGACACGGGCGAGATCATTCGCACCTTCCGCCAATCGGCCAACGAGGTCATCGACGCTGACTTGAAGACGCGCGTCATCGCGGCTCCGATCGACTCGCCCATCACCGGTCAGCCCAGCGCCTTCCCCGCTGGCACGGGCGCCGTCGCTGACCGTGCGTACGTGGGTGACCAAGACGGCCGCTTGTGGCGCGTCGACCTGTCCGCGACCGATCCGGACCAGTGGAGGATGGAGCTTTTCTTCGACACCTTCCCCGCCAGCTGGCCTGAAGATTCGGCGTTCGTGCACGGCTACCACGATGGTCAGCCGATCATCTTGGCTCCCGTGGTCTCCGTCGACGAGCAGGGCGACATCACCATCAATATTGCGACCGGCGATCAAGACACGCTGGGCGCCTCCGCCAGCATGAAAAACTACGTCTGGTCGCTCACGGAACGGACATCGCTCGACCGCAGCGCGGTGGTGACAAGGGTCAATTGGTTTCTTCCGCTGCTCAACGGCGAGCGCGTGGTGGGGCCAATGGAGCTGTTCAACTCACAGCTGTTTTTTGCGACCTACTCGCCGCCGCAGTCCGGCGCCAACGCGTGTAGCAACGGCTCGAGTCAGGTGTGGGGCGTGGATTATCTGCGACCCAAGAACAGCCACCTGGCGTCCCCGCCGCGCAACCAGGGCGGCGAGCCACGCCTACCCAGCTCGACCACCCCCGGCACGTTCGTGCGCTCTCTCACCGCCGCACAGGTCACCGGCAACGCCAACGCGGTCATCTTTGGCGTGTCGGTGGCGCAGCAGCCCACGTGTAGCGTGACCAGCGCCGAGACCAGCGTGGACTACCTCGGGTACGGCCAGCACCACCGTCTCACGAACGTGAACCCGGGTAAGTTCGAGCTGGTGATGCATACGGGGGGAATCGAGGGTACCGCCACCAACATGTCGAGCAACGTCGAAACCATCGAGCTGCCGGCCCCGCCCAGCGCGGCGCGGGTCGACGCGTGGGCGGCCCTCATTGAGTAAGCCCGTGCAGCCCGTTCGCTCGCATCTGTTGATCGCTGCCGGTCTGCTTGCCGTGCTGAGCTGTGGCAAGCAGACCCCGACTGGCGCGAGCGGCAGCGCTCCCTCGGCGTCCGTGGCTCGCAGGCCGCTCGACCGCCTGGCCCCCGGAGAGCTCGCCCCGGGCGACGGCGAGCTCTTTGGTCTTCCGGTGCCCCGAGGCATGGTGGTTCAAGGCAAGTTTCGCGACTCCGCACTGGCGAGTGGCAAAGTCAGCGCACGGGCGGTCGCGAGCTACGTCCGGGACTACGTGCTGGTGGACAGCGTGGAGCTTGCGGCAGATCGCACCATTTTCGCCTCCGCTCGCATAAGAAATGGGCCTCCCGGACGAACCTTCCACATCGAGGTCGTCGGGGACGGACCTTACACCCGCCTGCTCCTGCGGGACGTGACTCCTCCGGAGGCTGCCGACGTTCAGGGGCTGAGCTCCGAAGAGCTTTGGAAGCGCGCCGGGTTCACCCGTGATGGTCGCCCCCTGAACCCAAAGGCTCTGGAATGAGGGAGAGGCTCAGGGGGCTTGTCCCGCCCCCGGGGCCGAGCTAGCTCCCCCACGTGAATTCCGCGCCTCGACGCACTCCTCTCTACGCTCAACACGTGCGCCTCGGTGCCCGTTTGGTCCCATTCGCCGGCTGGGAGATGCCAATCCAGTACGCCGGCATCAGCATCGAGCACCAAGCGGTGCGAGAGCGGGCTGGCCTGTTCGACGTGTCGCACATGGGCGAGCTCGAGGTGAAGGGCAGCGAGGCGCTGGCGCTCGTCGATGCTCTCATCACCGGTGACTTGCGGCTCGTCGAGGACGGGCAGGCCCTCTACACCTGCGCCTGCAACGAGCAGGGCACCATCCTGGACGATCTGATCGTCTACCGACGCAGCAGCGAGGACGTGCTGGTCGTTTGCAACGCCTCCAATCGCGACAAGATGGCGGCCCATTTCATGGCGCATCAGCGTCCCGGTGCCCGCGTCCGCGACGCTAGCGACGAGTTTGCGCTCATCGCGCTACAGGGACCGAAGGCGTTCGAGATACTCGAGGCAGCCGGCGCCAGCAGTGACCTTCAGCGGTCGCTTGGCTCCTTCCGCTTCCGCCAGGCCAACGTGGGCGGCCAGAGCTGCACGGTAGCTCGCACGGGATACACCGGCGAAGACGGGGTCGAGCTATTCGTCGCCCCTGAGGGCGCGGAAAGGGTCTTCACTGCGCTCGTCGACGCCGGCAGCTCGCGCGGCCTGCAGCCCGTCGGCTTGGGAGCACGCGACACCCTGCGCCTCGAGGCACGCCTATCGCTCTACGGCAACGACATCGACGAATCGACCAACCCCCTGGAGGCGGGTCTCGGCTGGATCGTGAAGCTCAGCAAGCCTAGTTTCATCGGCAAATTGGCGCTCGAGCGCGTGAAGCAGCAAGGGGTGACACGTAAGCTGGTCGGCTTCGAGATGAAGGGCCGCGGCATCGCCCGCCACGGCTACCCGCTCTTGGACGCCGCCGGCTCGCCCGTGGGCGTTTGCACCTCGGGCGGGCCGTCGCCGACCCTGGGCATCAGCATTGGCCTGGGCTACCTGCCTGTCGCCCTGAGCGAAGTCGGCAACGAATTTTCTGTCGACTGCCGCGGCAAGCTCGTGCCTGCCGTGGTAGTGCGTACGCCCTTCTACAAGCGGCCGCGGTGAAAGGACCGAGCATGAGCGCAGCGAAAGACGTCAAAGACGACCGCAAGTACACCAAAGAGCACGAATGGGCGCTCGAGCAGGGTCAGGAGGTCTTGATCGGCATCTCGGCCTTCGCAGTGGACCAGCTGGGCGACATCACCCTGGTGAACCTGGACGTGAAGGCGGGCGACAGCGTGGAGGCGCACAAGGCCTTCGGTACCATTGAAAGCGTCAAGACCCTCAGCGACCTTTACGCACCCGTGAGCGGCAAGGTGCTGCGCGTCAACGCCGCCCTGGAAGAAAAGCCGGAGCTCATCAATGAGGATTGCTGGGGCCAAGGCTGGATGATCGCCGTAGCACCCAGTCGCCTCGCGCAAGAGAGCCAAGGGCTGCTGAGCCCGACTGACTACGCTGCGCACCTCGAGAAAAGCGATCATTGAGCGTCGGCGCCGCCCTTCATCGAAGCTCGCTTTCCGGGGCTACCATCGGGCGGCTGCGAGCCCTAGATCCCTAGTCGTCCGCCTGAGCTTGTCTTTGATTCGAGAGCCGAATGCGCTACCTGCCCCACACCCCAGAAGAAATCGACGTGATGCTGAGCGCCGTTGGGCGCACCAGCATCGAGCAGCTGTTCGACACCATCCCGGCGGAGGTTCGCTTTTCCGGGGATTTGCAGGTCGAGCCGGCGCTGGACGAGGCCGCACTGATGAGGCATCTGCGCAGCCTCGCGGACAAGAACACGGGCACACACTGCCTCAGCTTCCTGGGCGCTGGCATGTACGCCCACCACGTGCCGCCCGCCGTCGACCAGCTGTTGTTGAGGAGCGAGTTCTACACGGCCTACACGCCCTATCAGCCAGAGGTCGCGCAGGGCACGCTGCAGGTGATCTGGGAGTTCCAGACCATCGTCAGCGAGCTCTATGGTTTGCCCCTGGCCAACGCCAGCATGTACGACGGTGCCAGCGCGGCCGCCGAGGCAGCGCTGATGGCCTGTCGCTTGACCAAACGCACACGTGTCGTGGTCAGCTGCTGTGTGCACCCGGATTACCGAGCGACCATTCGTACGTACCTGCAGGGGCGGAACCCCGAAGCCTACGTCGAGGTGGAGGTCGGGCCTGACGGCACGGCGGACGTGCAGGCGCTCGCACAGGCGATGAACGGCGAGCCTGCGGCGCTCGTCGTCGGTTACCCGAGTTTCTTCGGCCCGCTCAGCGATCTGCGGCCCCTGGCCAGCCTCGCCCATGACCGCGGCGCCCTGCTCGTGACCGCCAACAGCGAGCCCTACGCTCTCGCCTTGGCCCAGCCCCCCGGCGCGTTCGGCGCTGACATCGCCGTTGGCGAGGGCCAGCCCATCGCCTGCCCACCGCAGCTCGGGGGTCCGGGCGTGGGCCTCTTCGCTTGCCGCGACGACCGCCTGTTTTTGCAGCAGCTGCCGGGTCGCGTCTGCGGCGAGACCGTCGACAGCAAGGGCGAGCGTGGCTACGTGCTCACGCTCTCCACCCGCGAGCAACACATCCGGCGCGAGCGCGCGACGAGCAACATCTGCACTAACCAGGGGCTTTTAGCGCTGGCCCTCACCATCCGCATGAGCTTGCTGGGCAAGTCCGGATTCGTGCAAGTGGCCGAGCAATGCCTGGCAAAAGCTCACTACCTGCACGACGCCGTCCTGCAGCTTCCGGGGTACAGCCGCGCCTTCGACAAGGCGCCTTACTTCAACGAGTTTGCCGTGCGCGTGCGAGGCGGCAGCGCGGCCCGGGTGTGCGAACGGCTCGAGAGCATGGGCATCATCGCCGGGTACGATCTCGGGCGTGTCGATGCTCGCTTCGCCGACACCTTGCTGATCGCGGTCACCGAGAACCACCGTCGTCCTGACCTCGACCGTCTCGTCAGCGCGCTCGATGGTCTGTGAACCGTCTCCGTAGCGCTCGATAGTCTACCTGCGCGCGGATGCCCGCTGGCATGAGGGTTGCTCTCGTGCCCGCAGCATGCGCGCGTCGCCGAGTACGAGCACCGAAGACCAGAGCGTCGAAACCGCCGCAGGATTAGCGAGGCGACACGCTCTGCAGAGCTCGGCGGCCGCCAGCGAGCAATTGCACGCCTGGCTAGCGCCATTTTCCCAGCCGTCGGTGCGGCTTTTCGCGTCGGCGCGGGTCAAGCTCCGCGCGCATGCAGGCCCCGCCGTCTTGTTCGCTGCGGTGGTTGGTTTGCTGGCGACGCTGTCGGTGTTGCAGGTTGCTCTCGAGAGCAAGCCGCACGATTTCCTCTCGTACTACTTTGCAGCCCAAGTTGCCTCGCATGGTGCCAATTTCTACGATGCCGCCGTACTCCAGAGCGCTGCCGCGGCGCAGAGTGTGCAAGAGCGCGTGTACCCGTACCTGTATCCGCCGTTTCTCGCGCATGTCATGCGCGGCTTCGCGGGCATGAAGCTACCCCACGCGCACGCGCTCTGGCTGCTGCTCAACATCTCAGCCTTCGTCGCCGCGCTGACGGGGCTGCTGCTCGCCGCTCACAAGACACTCCTCAAGGGTCCGTCACTCCGGGAAAACCTCGCGCTGCTCTTGCTCACGGCCGCGGTGCTGATTGCAGCGCTGCCGCTACGCAGCAACGTGCTGTTCGGGCAGGTCAACCCGCTGGTGCTGATGTTCGTGTGCATGGCGGTGAGCGCGCACTGGATGGGGTTCCGCACACTGACGGGTGTTTGCCTGGCGCCCGCCATTCTCATCAAGCTCACCCCAGCGGTGCTCCTGCTCTTCTTCGTGGCGCGTGGCGACCGTCGAGTCGTCGGCACTTGCCTGGCAACGCTAGTCGTGCTCGCGGCCATGACCCTGCCCGTCGGCGCCGTGGCCGACTGGG
>DASQDA010000404.1:0-3564 GCA_035634435.1 Polyangiaceae bacterium | reverse complement strand
AGACCCCGCGCCTTCAGCATGTCCTTGAGGGCGGCGTGGACCTCCACCCCACCGCGCGCAGCACACGAGCCCTTCGGCGTGCCGTCCGGGCGCCGGTTGACACAGACGAAGAGGTAACGTTTGCGCTGCGCCATGTAGCTGGGCGTTCTGAAGCTCGGCCGACGCGCCGTCAAGCGTTCGACCCGGGCCGACGTACTATCCTGCGCTCGCGGAGGTCACCTCGGAAACCGCCTCCTCGACGATGGTGAGCAGCTCGCTCAGATCGTCGGCAGGAATGTTCAGCGGAGGGGCCACGTACACCGTGTTGCCCAGAGGACGCAGGTAAGCGCCGCGCGCAAGCGCCGCAGCGTAAACCCGCTGCCCTCGTGCTGCGAGGTATCCCTCGCCCCCGGCCAGGTCGAGCGCTCCAACCATGCCGAGGGAGCGGGTTCGCGCCACCCCGTTCAGCTGTCCCAAACGCGCGAAACAAGCCGCAACGGCCAGCGCCTTCGGAGCGGCCTGCTCCAGGATGCGCTCGTCGTCGTAAACGCGCAGCACCTCCAGCGCGACGCGGGCCGCCAGCGGGTTGCCGCAGAAGGTGTGACCGTAGAAGAACGCGCGCTCGGGACCGCCCAGAAACCCATCGAACAGGCGCTGGCTCACCAGCGTGGCAGCGAACGGCAAGAGCCCCCCGCTCAGACCTTTGGCCGTGCACAGCAGGTCGGGGGCTACGCCGGCGTGCTCGGATGCCCAGAACGGACCGGTGCGGCCAAAACCCGTGAACACCTCGTCCAAAATCAAGAAGATGTCGTGCCGTTGCGTGAGCTCGCGTGCAGCCCGCAACAAGCCGGGATCGTACATGCGCATGCCGGCCGCGCCCTGGAGCACGGGCTCCAGGACGACCGCTGCAATGCCATCACCTTCTCGCTCGAGCAGCGTGGAGAGCGCCGCGAACGCCTGGTCATAGCCACTCGGCTCCGGCGGCACGCGCAAACACTCCAGCGTCACCGCCGCGAACGGTCGACGGAACAGCTCGACGCCGCCAATCGCGGTGGCGCCGAGAGTCTCCCCGTGAAACGCGCCGTCCAGAGCCACGAAGCGCCTGCGCTCGGGGCGGCCATTCTGGTGCCAGTACTGCAGGCACAGCTTGAGCGCGACCTCCACCGATGTAGAGCCATCGTCGCTGTAAAACACCCGCGCGAGGCCGCCCGGCGTACGCGCAATGAGCGCCTGCGCCAGCTCTGCAGCAGGGGCATGCGCTATGCCCGCGAGCGGGACGTGCGCCATACGCTCCGACTGTTCGCGAATGGCGGCGAGCAGGCGTGGGTGATCGTGGCCGAGCACGGCGCACCACCACGATGAGTTCGCGTCCAGATAGCTTCGGCCATCCGCGTCGTAGAGGCGCGACCCGCTGGCGCGCTCGATGACGAGCGGGTGCGTCTCGGCGATGTAAGACGCCATCGACGTGTACGGGTGCCAAACGTAGCGTTTGTCGAGAGCAACGATGCGATCCCTGTCGGACGTCATGCCACACGCTCCTCCAGCTGGCGTATCTCGTCGGGTGCGCCCAGCGGAACCAGGATGGTGATCCTGGCGCCGCCCCCCTCGTCACTGTCGAGCGAAAGCTCGCCGGCGTGCGCCTCCACGATGCGTTGCACGATCGGCAGCCCGAGCCCGGTCCCGCTCGGCCGCGTGGTGAAGAAAGGGTCCAGGGCGCGCTCCAGGACCTCGGGCTCCATGCCGTGTCCGTGATCCTTGAACTCGATGCGAGCTGCCGGCTCGCCGTGCAGCTCGGCCCGGCCGATGCGGATCTGAACGGCGCCACCGTTCGGCATGGCCTGGCAAGCGTTGGCGACGAGGTTGTCGAACACGAGGCGGAACAAGTTCGGGTCCACATACACGGTGTGCACGCTGGGGTCGTCGGCTGCGCTCACCGCAATATCGTAGCCGTCGCTGGCAATCACGCGACAGCGCCTTGCAAGCTCGACCAGGGAGACGGGCGAGCGCTTCACGCGGACCGGCCGAGCAAAGCGCAGCAGGTCGGTGACGAGCCGGTTGAGGCGCCCCGCCTCCTCGTCGACGATGTCCAGCAGCATCCCCCGGTTGTCCTCGCCAAGCTCGCTGCGCCTCAGGCCGGCAACGGCGTTGACGATGATCGCCAAAGGATTACGCACCTCGTGTGCGATGGCGGCCGCGAGCTCGCCAACGGCGGCCAGTTGCTTCTTGGTCACCAGCTCGCTCTGCACCTGGGCCAGCTCGGCGTGGGAGTGCCGGAGCTCCTCCGTGCGCTGGCGAAGGCTGCTCGTGGTGACCTCGAGCTCCCCGCGAACCACGCGGTAGCGCCACAGCAGCGACCCGGCCGCACCAAACGCGTAGACCAAGAAGACGTGCGGCAAGAGCGGCAGCGTGTTGGCGCTCAAACGTAGCGCCAGCCCCATATCGTTGACGATCGCTGCGACGATGACGAGAGCTCCAAACAAGGAGGCGAGAGCTTCGCGGCGTCCCTTCCGATAGGCGTAAACCAGCAGGGCCAGAGCCGCCACGGCTTGTGACGCAGCCACGCCGTAGTAGGCCCAACCCACGGGCGTGACCTGTCCGATGGCGTGCTGGGCCTGGATGCCGAAGGCAAAGGCAGGCATCGTTCGGTAGGAGCCGGGCACCCAGAACCAGCCGAGCCAGTTGCCCACGAGGAAGAACAGAGCCGTCGCATAGAGTGGCAGAAGCATGGCGTACGAGCGCCGCGACGAGGCGAAGCACAGCGCGAAATGCAGGTTCAGCACGGCGGCGAGAATGGCCCCGGTGTGCGTGACCTGATCGGCCAGCATCCGCTCCTGCAACGTGCTGGCCGCCACATCGCTCGCCACTCCGCCCGTCAGCACGCTGAAGGCGCCACACAGCAAGCTGAAGAGCAAGTACTCGGTCTCGCGACGACCGACCGCGTAGGCAAGCACGAAGAAGAGCGCTAAACCCAGGTGCGCGGCGGTCCACGCCGACAGCACGCCTGCCAAAAACGTGGAGCTCACGGGACCTTGCTCGGGCTTGCTTCGGGATTGAGGGTCACGATGCACTCGGCGCGTAGTCCAGGAGCCGCGCCGGCAGTCAGACGCACGTCACCCCGCGGAAGACCTAGGATTGTGTGCGAGCGCGACGCATCCACACGCGTCGCGAAGCTCTCCCCGCCCGCTTCGACGAGCAGCGGGACGCTGCCTTCCTGCGTGGCCGGACCGAGCGCGAAGAGCTCGAGCAGCACCGGCTCGCTTGGCCCTCCATAAAGCGTGCCGCTCGGGCTCAAGCAAAAGAGCCGGGGTGCCGATGGGGGGCTCAGCTCGCCCGTGCGTTCACCGATGAAGAACTCCACGAGAGCGAAGCCGCGCCGCGGCGAGCCTTCGGGAACGCGCAGCACGCGTCCCTGCGCATCGACGGCGATGGCGAACAGCACGTGCTGCCCGCCCCGCAACTCCTGGTCTTCGGGCATCAGCTCACCGAGCAACAACTTGCCGGTGGCTGGCAGCACGCGTGGGCGCTGGCCGTCCAGGGCGACCCACACGGAGAAACCAGCCGCCGTCGACCCCGGCAGCTCGAGGC
>DASQDA010000403.1:0-9539 GCA_035634435.1 Polyangiaceae bacterium | reverse complement strand
AACTGATGACTCGCGTGCGATCGCACTGAACCGCCAGAACCATCAGGTCCGTCATCAGACGCAGCTTTGCCGGGAAGTCGTTGCCCGAAGCGACGGGGCGCGCAGGCATCTTGCACTCGACAGACGAAACCGCCGCAGCCGCACTCACCCGCTTTTCGAGCTCGCGAACGCCATTGAGGTACTGATCGACCTTTCCCTGATCGGTGCGACCAAGCTTGAGCCTCAAGCTGCTGGCCTCCTGCAACACGGTGTCGAGCACGCTCTTGTTGTTCGCCCGCCGCTTCGCCGCAGCGGCTTCGGTTTCTCCCGAGGTAGCCCCACCGGCCGAGAACAGCTGGTCGAACACCTTCGTCGGATCCGTCTGCTTCGGCAACGGTGTGGTCGCTGAAGACCACGAGATGTTGCGCGCGTAGGCACAGCCGTATCCGCTGTCACAGCCGCCCGATGAGGCGCCGCCCTGCATGCCGAGCTGCAGCGACGGAATCGTGCCGCCGATCTTGGCAGCCGCAATCTGGTCGACGGAGATGCCGAGCGAGATGTTGGTCTCGGATTTGAGCGCCTTGGCGCAGGTGATGAAGGCGCTCGTCCCGGAGGCGTGGTCGCCGGCAACGTCGGGTTTCGCGTTGACGTTCTCGAGCCCGGTGATCACCGAGAAGTCACCCTTCAAAGCCTCCAGCGGGGTCAGCATGGGTGGCAACGTGTATGCGCTGCCAGCGGTGGTTGGCCGGAAATCGGCCATGTGGATGCCGTTCGGTACGTAGTAGTAGATGAGGCGTCGCGGCATCGCGGGAGCGACCTGTGCGCGCGCCACCCGGGGCTGAAGCGACTCGAGGAAGGGCAACGCCACGACTACAGCGCCACCGCCTAGCAAGGCGCGACGCGTGAAACCCGGAGCTCTCGTTCTTGAGGTCATCCTTGAGCCTTTCAGAGTGGCGGTTCGCCGCGACGAGTGAGGTACGGCGCGCTCGACACGAGCCCCGCAATCAGATCTTGAAAGCTGAAGCCGTTGGTCCGCAGACGCGTGGCCAGGACCTCGATGGTGTGAGGATCCATGTGTCCCGGCGAGCTGCGATCGGGCCCGCGCCCGAGCGCGTACGTGTAGAGCTTGTCGACCATGCAGGTGGCGAAATGAGGATCGGCAGCGATCAGCGTGGCCAGCTGGATGGGCCCATCGAAGGTTCGCCCATCGGGCAGCGCGCCGCTGGAGTCCACCGGTTTGGTACCCTCCATCGTTCGGTAGGCGCCGATGGCGTTGAAGTTCTCGAGCCCGAAGCCGAGCGGGTCCATCAGCTGGTGACAGGAGTTACAGGTCGGGTCCGTTCGATGTTGGTTGAGCTGCTCGCGAAGGGTGGCGTTGGGGTCGGCCGGCTTCTCCGGTAGCCCCGCGATGACACCAGGCGGCGGCGGCGGCACCTGCGTACAGAGAAGCTCTTGCAGGATCCAGTGGCCGCGCAGCACCGGCGAGGTGCGGGTCGGATAGGAGGTCGCCGTCAGCACTCCCGCGTGTGAGAGGAACCCGCGGCGCTGCGTGCTTCCCGCGAGACTCACCCGCACCGGCGTTTTCGAGCCGGGCGCTGGCAGCCCGTAGTGCTGAGCCAGGCGATCGTTGGCGAAGGTGAATTCCGCCGTGAGCAATTGGTTGGCTGGAAGACCCTTGAGCGCTACTTCCTCGAACAGCAACGAAGTCTCCGCCTTCATCGCGGCGCGGAGCTCGGCGTCGAAGCCGGGAAACGTCGTTGGATCGGGGACCAGCTCGTCGATCGCGCGGGTGTAGAGCCACTGGCCAGCAAAGTTGTCGACGAGCGCCTTCGCCTTGGGGCTGGCCATCATGCGTTTTGCCTGCGCCTGCACGTTCGCGGGATCGGCAAGCGCCCCCGCGGTGGCAGCAGCAAACAACTCGTCATCTGGCATCGAGCTCCAGAGGAAGTACGAGAGGCGCGACGCAACTTCGTGGCCACTCAGGGGGTGAGGGGCGAGCGACGTCGGGTCCGGGTCGAGCTCCACGCGGAACAGGAAGTTCGTCGACAGAAGCACGGCCTGCAGAGCAAGCTTGAGACCCTGCTCGGCGGTGTCACCTTGCGTGGTGGCCGTCGTCACCGGGGTCATGAAGTGATTGACCTCGGCCTCGGTCACCGGACGGCGGAACGCGCGCGGCATGAAGCTTGCGAGGGTCGACTTCGCGCAGGTGGCCCCTTGCTGCGCCAGGTTACACGTCACCAGACGGGCACGTTGCGTTGCATTGGCGAAGGCAGCGTCGACCAGCGTCACCGCAGCGGTGTGATAGTTGCTCAGGTGCAGTGGCGAGAGGCTCAGCACGTCGGCGATGTTGTCGAAGCCTCCGCCGCGATCGTCGATCGTAAACTCGTTGGCTGGCTGCAGGTCGGTGCCCAGCAGATCACGCACGGTGTTGTTGTATTCGGCGCGGTTGAGGCGCCGCAGCGTGACCCGACCCGGGTCAGTGCCCGGCTGGGTGCTCGTGCTCGGTGCGCCACCACCAGGGGTCGTCGGGGTCCCGGGAACCCCACTCCCGCTGCCGGCGCTGCCGGCGCCGCCACCACCACCAGGCACCACGCTGCTGCCCGACCCGGTGCCAGCGCCCGGCGTGCCGGGGGGCGTGGCTGTCGAACCCCCGACCGCGGTGGGCGAATCCGGTCCACCCTCAGCCGGATCGACGATCTCGCCCGAGCAACCGGCAGTGAGCGCTGCCAAAGACACGAGCGACAACAATCGTTTCACGTTCGGCTCCTTGCGAAGGGGGGGGGTGGGTCGAACCCAGGCTCGCTCTCACGTTTTGACGACAAGAGCTCCCGCGGGTGACCCGAACTAGGGACCGTCCCGCACGTAACGACCAGAGTCTGACACCCTCCACTATGAAGTGAAAGCGGAAGAGATGGACTCGGCCGTTCGCGCGCACGTCCGTTCGCGCGCTGCGAGCGGAGACGCGGACCAGGGCTTCAATTTTACAGCCCGCTCGCAGATACGAACGCCTGCGTCGGCACGAGCGACACGCCCAGGATGCTGACGCCCGTGCGGCACCTAGCGTAGGCCCGCTCAGAAGCCGATGCCCGCCGAGACGATCAATGCATTGAGCGTGTCGTCCGTCATGACGATGTCGTAGCGGAGATCCAGACTCAACGAGATGCTGCTGCCCAGGTAGAGAAACGTGGCACCGGGAGCGACGGCGAAGCTGCTTTCGGAGCTGTCGTCGCACACGTCGAGCGTCGGATTGCAGATCTCGCCATTGAGCCAGGCGGCGCCCGCACCGAGCTTGGGTCGCAAGACCACGCTGTCGCCCAGACCGATGTCGTAGCCGCCTTCAGCCATCAGCTGCCAGACATTGGCTTTGACGTCAGCGCCCGGCAACTCGGCAGAGCCTCCGAAGAAGTAGTCGAAGTTGGCGCCCAAGTAGACGGCGTTAGTCAACGTGTAACCGAGCTCGAGCCCGAGTCCGACGCCAAACGGATTCGGTTCGACATCGTCCGTTGCGAACCCGTAGCGGAAGCCACCGCCCAGCTGAATCACGTTGGCGGTCGCGGGCTGCGCCGCCAGCGGGCCCGTGGAAAAGGCGACGGCGCTCACGGCAAGCGTCGCGAGCAGTGCGTGATGCAGGTCCATTCTGCGATTGAACGCAGTCCTGGACGCGGGGGGCCAAGTTTCTGACGCGGACCGGCTCAGAGCGCGGAGCCCAGAGCGATGTTCAAGTACAATCCGGCCTCGATGCTCTCGCGCTTGCGGCGCGGGTTGATCAGCTCTTCGCTCACCAGGCGCCGGGAGCTAGAGCTTTCGAAGCGGTAGCGGAGGGCGCACAGCCGACTCTCCAGGGAGAGCACCGAGCCAAAGGAGGTTAGCGGCAAGTCGACGCTCACCATGGGCCCGCCCTGAAGTCCGATCGGGAGGCGCGTGTTCACGGCCGACTCGTGCCAGCGCCAACCCTTGCGCCACAGCAGGCGGGTACGGAAGGCGCCGAGGAAAATCGGCAGCTCGTCGTGTTTGGCTTCTCCCCAGCCTAGGATTCTACGCGCCACCTTGCGCAGGTAGATGTCCTTGGTCGTCGTATCGACCTGCGATGGGCCGATCCAGTCCTGACGCGGCGGAGCCGCAGCGGCGCCGGAGACGTAGAGCGACGCGACGGCGATGAATGCCGGGACCCGTGCATTCATTGGGCCCACGCAGTTTGGACGTGACGCAGCGACATGCGGAGAGGAGTAGTCAGTATAACGGGACTCACTGCGAGAGCGATGGGCTTTACTGCGCGACACACTCGAAAGGGTGAGTGCGAGTGGGTGAGCCACCTCGGCCTCTGACGTGGGCAGCAAAGCGCGAGCTTGGAATTTTCGCGCCCTTTCGCGTGCTGCCCGCCGCGCTGCGACAGCACGACCACAGTGGACGGGCGCCACCGGTGCGCATTGACACGCCGCGTGGCTGTCGCGAAGCGCTAACGCTCCTTCGGGTTACGCGCTTGCGAGCACTGGAAAGCTACAAACCGAACACAAGGGCGTCTCTCACGACCTTGGGCGCGAGCCGAGGTCGCGCACGACGACGCCTTCGCGCCGAAGCCGAGACGCACACGCTTACTGTCGGAGTGGCGCAGCGGCTTCGGGCTCATCGCTCTCGTCGACGAAGCCCTCGTAGTAAAAACGTTCTTCGACGATCTTGCCTTCGCTCCAGCGTTGCACTGCAACTTGCTCGAGACGCAGCCGGCGGCCGTCTGGAGCTTGGAAGCGCAGTACGTACTCGAGGAACGCGGCGCCGCTTTGCGGGTCCACGGCGGATTTGAGCAGACGGAAAGACAGCGGAGAAGGTTGCAGCGCAAGCTGTTGCCGCTCGTGCTCCATACAGGCATCTCGACCAGCGCGCGCGAGCGTTCGGTTCTCGAAGACCACCACTTCTGCGTGGTAAAACCGCTCCATCGCTTGCAGGCCCTTGCCGGCGTTCAAGAGCCGGACGAAGGCCTGGACGCACTCGCGCAATCTCGGCATGCCCGCTCAGAAACGCAACGTGGGCGGCGCGGCATCGAAGGCTTCGGCGTAGTCCGCGACTGCGGCTTCGACGACTCCCCAGGCGTGCTCGCGCCCGTAGGTGCCCGCGACCGACACACGGCTGTCCAGACCGGGCATCAGCTTGTAGGTCGAGAAGTAGTGAATGAGCCGATCGACGAGCGCGGTAGGAAGGTCGGTCAGCGCCTGGGTCTTGTCCCAGAAGGGATCGTTGTGCAGCACTGCCACGATCTTGTCGTCGGCCTCGCCGCCGTCGATCATCTGAATGCCACCGACGACCCTTGCCGACACCAGTATTTCCGAGCGCGTGATCGGCCGCTCGCTGATGACGCAGATGTCGAGCGGGTCTCCATCCGCCTGCTCGACCTCTTTGGGTGAGAGCGCTGCGACGCGCGCTGCGCAATAAGTCCGCGGGACGAAACCGTACAGCGTGGGAGGCTGCGCCGAGCCACGTTGAGGTCGGTCCACGCGCAAGTAGCCGGTCGCTTTGTCAATCTCGTACTTCATCGTGTCAAACGGCGTGATCTCGATGTACGCGCTGACGATCTTCGGCGCTTCATCCCCTGTGCTGAGGCCATGCCAGGGGTGAGGTCGGAAGCGGTAGAAGGGCGGCGGCTGCAGAGTCGTCATGTTGGCGACAAGGGTAACCCGGTTTGGGCGTCGTCGTGATGTTTGGCCGACGCCACGTCCTTCCGCACGGCCGGCGTGGTCGTTATGCGACACCCCCCTACGGAACAGGAATCACTGGCGCCACATATCGCCGCGGCGACGCAAGCATCGAAGCTTCACCCTGAAGCGGCCGGCGACTCTGGTGACACGAGCGTTTCGCGCTGAAGTCGGGGGCGTGAGCGCGCATGCGTTCAGGGCCTCGCACGGCGTCACTCACGCCCCGGCCGTGCTGTTCAGGCGCAGCCCTGGGCGCATCCCGATCGCTTGCTCAAGGGTCGCCACCGAGGTTGCGCATCGCTCGATCGCGTCCTAAGATCCTCTCCGTGTGTCCGAGGTTGGGTTTAGGAGGTTTGGGATGAAACATCAGACAAGCATCACCGTCGTGGGTATCTCGCTTGGAATGTTGGTGGGCTTCGTCGGCTGCGGCGATGACGGCGATGGAGGCGGAGCCAGCCCTGACGATGGGACGCGCGCCGGTAACGGCGGCACTGGCAATGGTGGCTCGCCTGCCACCGCAGGCGGCGTGGCCCCCGCGGGTGGTAATGCGCCGCTGGCCGGAAGCGGGGGCTCCGCCAGCGGCAGCGGGGGGCAGATCAACGGCAGCGGTGGGGGCATGGCGTGGGCGGGGGATTCGGGTTCCGGAGGGGACGCTGAAGGCGGCTCGCCGCCTCTGGCGGGCATGGGTGGGGAGGCTGGGAGTGGCGGTGAGGATGGCCTGCCCTGCTCGCCGCTGAGCACGCTGACTTTCACCAACCAAACCTATTCCGACGACGGTCGAGTGAGACCGGGCGAGGCGCTCTTCAGCTTCATCAACAGCAAGAACGATCCGCACGCTCAGGTGCTGCGGCTGACGAATGAGGGCGACGAACCCGTCACGGTCACTCGCGTCAGCGTTGGAGCAAACGACCTCGTGCTGCCCGCAGCGACGGCGGCCAATCCAGCCGCCACCACTGCTGCCGTGTTTCCGCCCAGCTATCGCCAGTTCCAGTTGCCGAGCGCCTTTTCCGTCAGCCCGGCCACGAGCTTGCCTGCGACGCTTGCAGCCGGAGACACGCTCGATGTCACCGTTCAGTTCTTGTCGACGCAGACGGATCCGCCCGACCGCATGCAAAACATCGGGGGGCAGGCGGTGACGGCGGCGCTTTCCGCCGCTACGACCGATGGCTGCGCCAAGGCGGGGCTCTACGCAATTGGGCTCTGGAACGATAGCGAGGTCGAGGTCGACCCGGCAACGCAGCTGCCTTCCAACAATTGGGCTCGCTACGAGCCGACGCTAGGCCAGGTCATCGCTACGCTCGGCTACCGTGTAAACGTTGGCCCAGCGCTCACGGCGCTGCTCAACATCAACGAGATGTCGCCGCCGCCGCAGCCCAACACGCTCTCTGACGAGGTGCTCGTCTCCCGCTTCGAGCGCGCAGATGCCGCGCAGCCCGTGGGTCTGCTGGTGGCTGGACGCTTCTCACCGCCGCTCGATATGCCGTTTGGCTGGTACGCCGCCGGAGAGATGACGGTTGCAAATGCGCAGCCGCCAGCGGTTGCGCCGTTTGCAGTGCAGACCGTCCCCACCCCGCTGAAGGTGGTCGGGACCATGTCGAGCACGCACGCTAGCGATTGGGACACCTCGAATCACAGCATCATGCTGCTTCCTCCATTGAAAGCAGGCAGCGCCACCTCGTTCGACCCAGGTAGCTCGGCATTTGGCATCTGGGCCTTCAGCTTCCAGCGCAGCACCGGCGGCGTGACCTCAGCCGGGGTGGCGGCGCCAAACCCGGCCAACGGCGACTTCGTGTACACCGAGCCCACGCTCAATATCGATGCGGCGCATCAGCACCGTACGCGAGTCTACCCGCTGAAGGATCGTGCAGGCGTGCTCGTTCCGAACAGCTACCTGATTGGCTGGGAGGAAGCCTCCAACGGCGACTATCAGGACTACGTGTTCGTATTGACCAACGCGCGACCGGCGCCCTGAGCGGCGTCGCAACGCGAGCGGAGCCTGGCCCGGCGCTTGCACGCCGGGCGAGATGCCGAGGTGGGCCGCTGCGCGAGTGCCGCGGCCCGGCAATGAGCACGCTCAGTCGGTAAGCTCGTTGTCGACGTTCGTGAAGCTCACGTTCGCTGGCGTGATGTCGGCGTAGTCGACGTCCGTGCTCACTGTGTCCCAGAATACGACCGAGAACATTTGATCGCCATCTGCCAGGTCGTCGTCGACACCGGTCACCGTCACGTCCTGCGCGGTGTCCCAGTTTCCAGGTGTGAAGGTGAGGCTGTTGGTTTCGAGCGCGCCTTCGGTGTCATCGTTGATTTCGAAGGTCACCGTGACATTTCCGAGCGGCTCCGAGGCAAGAACGACGGAGAAGCTGCCAGTGCCGCCCGCCTCGCTAGTCTCCGCGTCGATCGCCGTTACTTCGATCTCGGCGCTATCGTTGTCCACGTTCGTGAACGTGAGGTCGGCCCCGGGCTCGAGACCGGCGTAGTTCTCGTCGGAGCTTCTGGCTGTGGAGAACGTGACTGAGTACTCCTGATTGCGATCCGCGAGGCTCTCATCGGCTCCGGCGACGGTGACGACTTGCGGCAGGTTCCAGTTGTCGGGCGTGAAGGTGAGCGAGGAACGATTGATAGTGCCTTCCGTTAGGTCGCTCGATGCCAGATCGAAGGTCACGTTCGCGGTCGGCTGCGACGTGAGCCGCACGCTGAAGGTTCCCGTCCCCCCGGCTTCGCTCGTCTCGGCGTCGCTCAGGTCGATAGTGAATCCCGCCGAGTCGTCGTCGACGTTCACGAGCTCCGGATCGGCAGGCGTTAGCCCCTGGTAGGCCGGATCGGCGCTCTGAGCGATCGCCAGCAGGACCGTGTAGGGTTGGTCACCGTCCACGAACGTGTCGTCCACGCCCGTCACGGTGACGGTTTGCGGCGCCGCCCAGTTGAGATTCGTAAAGGTGAGGTTGCTCTGGGTCAGGGTTCCCTCGGTAGGATCGGAGCTCGACAGCGCGACGGAGACCGGCGAGAAGGGCGCGGAGGACAGGCGCACCGTGAAAGTAGCCTGGCCCCCGTCCTCGGAGGTGCTGCCGCTGACAGCGCTCACGATGAAACCTGCCTGGTCGTTGTCGAGATTCAGCAGGTTGATCTGACCCGGCACCAAACCCGAATAGGCACGATCGCTGCTGGTGGTGGGGCTGAAGATGATGGAGTAAGGCTGATTGCCGTCCACCAGGTCATCGTCTTGACCCGTCACTGTGACCGTGCGTGCGGCGTTCCAGTTGCTCGGCGTGAAGGTCAGCGACGCCGGAGTGGAGCGACCTTCGGTTAGCTCGCTGGAGGTGAATCTGACCACCACGTTCGAGAACGGCTGTGAGTTGAGCCGCACCGTGAAGGTGGCCTGCGAGCCGTCCTCACTGGTGTTGCTGGAGATCGCGCTCACCGTGATGCCGGCAGAGTCGCCGACGTCTACGTTCGTCACCGCCACGTTTGGCGGGCGAATGGCGGCGTACTGCGGGTCGCTGCTGGTGGTTGGCAAGAACGTGACCGCGTAGATCTGGTTCCCATCGACCAACGCGTCGTCGACCCCGGTGACCGTCACGCGCTGCGGCGCGTTCCAGTTGGCCGGAGTGAACGTGACGCTGGCGGGACTGACCGTACCTTCGGTCGTGTCGCTGCTCCGCGGGCTGAGGGTGACCGTGGCCAACGGCGGCGTGTTGAGCGCAATCGTAAACGAGAACTGAGCCCCGGATTCCGTCGTGGTCCCTGCCGTGGGCGTGACAGTGAAGCCGGCCGTCTCGTCGTCGATGTTGGTCAGGGTAACGGCCGCGATCTGCTCGTCGTCGTAGTCGGGGTCGGTGCTCGTGGCGGGTTGGAACACCAACCGGTATGCCTGGTCAG
>DASQDA010000402.1:0-4863 GCA_035634435.1 Polyangiaceae bacterium | reverse complement strand
GAGCCATACGGCGTTTTGACGGTCGAGGCTGCCCCGCCCAGAAACGGCGAGCGCTTGAGGAAGATCTGGTCGATCGAGGCGCCGCCTGCGACGTGGTCCTGAGTGCCGATGCGGCCGACGCAGGGGACGCCGCACATCATGGCCGGGATGCCGCCCTCGTGCGTCTCGTTGCCGCCGTTGCGCTCACCGGCCGCATTCGGGCTCGTGCTCTCCGACTTGTGCGCCAGGCCGTCAATCAGCACCAGGCGCGAGCGCAAGGGCTCGAAGTGGCTGCTGATGGGCCTCCAATCGAAGCTGGTGATGCCTTCTGGCGTTGGCGTGCCGCTGGGCAGATAGTCCGCTCGCACGACGCCGACCGGCTTCAGGATCACGAGCAGACGCTTGGGCCCTGGCAGACCCTGCGCGCGCGCCTCGATGCTCTGCAACAGAGGCAGGAGCATGGCCGTGCTACCGATACTGCTCAAGAAGGATCGTCGGGCAAACTTGTAACTCACGGGGTACCTCCGGCACGAACGCGCATCACGCGATCCAGGATAACTTCGCGGAGCAAGGTCGCAACGCTCTGATCGCTGCTGGCGAGGTAGCGGTCGTGGATGCGCTCGAGCTCACAGGACGCCGGCTGCTCGCGACCGAGCGCGTAACTCGCAAGCTTGCGCGTACCGCAGCTCGAAAGCAGCCGGTCCTTGACCATTCCTTGAGCAAACTCTTGTGCACCATTGATGGTGCCGGTTAGCGACGGCGAAAATGCCATGTCCCAGCTGGCCTTGACGGGCCCGCCCTCGAGGAGCTCCGTACGATAGCGACCGATCGGATCGATGTGCTCGAGCATCATGCCGAAGGGGTCGATCACTTGGTGACAGCCGACGCAGATCCCGGTGCTCAGACGATAGTCGGTGCGCTCCTGCTCGGTCTTGAGCATGTTGAGCTTGGCGGCGATCTCCGGCTGGTCGAGCAGCCCCTCGGGGGGCTCGGGGATCGTCACGCCGCACAAAACGTCCTTGAGGATGTACTTGCCGCGGTGCACGACCGAAGTGGCGTCCGTGTTGGACTTTGCGGCCATGATGCCAGGCTGCGTGAGCATCCCCGCGCGCTGGCCCGCTGGCGCGGTGACGGCAGCGAACTGCCCGGCGGGGGTGCCGGCGGGCAGCGTGAAGCCGAGCAGCGGTGCAGTGCGTGCGTTCACGAACAGCCGCGACGAAAGCAGCAGATCGTCCATCTTGCGCGTGCCGTTCCAGAGCGCGTCCTCCACGAATAGACGCGTCGCGGTCACCAGGTCCTGCTGCACCTCGGGCGTGTACTCGGGGAACATGCCGGCGTCTTTCCCCTTGCCTTCTTCGCGGCCGCCGAACCAATCCACGATGACCCGGGCGATGTTGAGCTGGGCGCCCTTGATGGCGAAGAGGCGGTCGACCTGCTGAGCAATGCCGGCCTCGGTCCCCAGGCTGCCGTCGGCAGCAGCGGCCCGGAGCGCGTCGTCAGGCATGGAGTTTAAGAACAGGAACGATAGCTGTGAGGCCACCTCGTAAGGGGTCAGCGTCACCTGCGCAGCGCTGCCCTCACCGAGCTCGGACCGGTAGGCAAACGAGGGCGCCAACAGCACGGCTTGAACCAGCAGCTTGATGCCGGAGGCGAAATCGGTTTTGCGGCCCTCGGCATAAACCGCCATCAGGTCCGCGATCTCTGCCGCGGCGACGGGACGGCGAAAACCTTTGGTGGCCAGCGTCGTGGCCAGGCGTTGCGCACACGCCTGTTCGGCTTCCCCGTTCGTACACGCCGCTAACGTGGTCGGATTGATCTGCGCCGCGACGGCTTCGGCAGCCTGGTAGTAGCTGAACTGCAAACGCTCATCGACCGTCTCGGTTTCCTTGCTGTAGAAGGCAAGCAACGCCGTGCCACCGCCGGTCACTTCCGGCGGCGACGCGATGCCGAGCAGATCGCGAATGACGTTCGAGTACTGGAGGTTCGAGAGCCGCCAGATGCGGCGCGACACCCCTTCGAACGGCGCGCACTCGCCCGGAGCGACACCGCCCGAACCGGCGCCTGGGGCGGCGCCGCTCCCGCTGCCACCGGCCGCCGTCGGAGTGCCGGCTGTCCCACCGGAAGCAGGAGCGCCTGCGGCAGCGCCTCCGGCACCAGCGCCCGGCACCGGGCTGGACGTCCCCGCCGTCCCGGAGCCGCCGTCGACGCCCGAAGGCTCCATTTCGGCCGAGCAGCCCACCAGGGCGGACAACAGCAGACCACACCCGAGCCCCCACGTGCTGGGGCTTGTTCCTCGCAACCTCATGGCATCTCCGCGCTGGTAGGCAAGAAGGGACTGAGAAAGGCTCGCGCTGCCCGAAACTCGCTCAGCAAGGTACTTTACTTACTTGCACCTGGTGCTCCACCCAAAAACGCACAAGTGCAAAACAAGAAACATGGACTTCATGGAATGTTCCAACACCAGCCCATTCGTCGGATCGCACGTTGATCGTGACCCGGATCGCCGGCAACGAAATTCTCCGGCTGTTCGAGGAATTCGTCTCGAAGCGCCCCGGTGCACTCGCTTCAGACGGTGAGTGTCGGATTCGCTAGCTCGCCTAGCTCGGCAACGGCCACGCGCAAGCGCTCTATGAGCGGTTGAATCTCACGATGTCGCAACTTGAAGAGCGAACGATTGGCGATGAGCACGCTCGAGATTGGACAGATGGTCTCGAGTTCGACGAGGTCGTTGTCGCGCAAGGTCGCGCCCGACTCCACCAGATCCACGATCAGATCGCTCAAGCCCACGAGCGGCGCCAGCTCCACGGAGCCTTGCACGTAGATGATCTCGGCCTGGACGCCGCGGGATGCAAAGTGCTCGGATGCCATGCGCGCATACTTGGTAGCGATGCGAGGCACGCTGGGCACCTGCGCGCCGCGCGGGCCCGCAACCACGAGGCGGCACTTGCCAATACCGAGCTCCAGCGGTTGATACAGGTCGTAGGCGCGCTCGCGCAGCACGTCGCGACCGCTCACACCAAGATCGGCGGTGCCGTACTCCACATACGTCGGCACGTCGTCGGGCTTGAGCAGCAGGAAGCGCAGCGAGCCGTCGGCCGATTCGCGAATCAGACGTCGATCGTCGGATTTGAGCGAAGCGGTGTCAATTCCGGCTCGCTCGAACAGGGGAGCCAGCGCGCGAATGACGCGCCCCTTGGGGATGGCAATGGTCAGGGCTCGGCTCATGGGCTTTCCGGTACGACGCGCGGCGCGCGGGCTTCGACGCGGCCGTACGCCCTCCTCGCGTGACGCGCAAGATCCAGGCGCTCTGGGCCGGAACGCTCGCTCGCTCGGCCGGTGGTTCGGGAACCAGACGCTGCACCCGCTGCCAAGTCGTGGCGGAGCGAGGTAGGCTCGCCGCCCATGCCCCGCGGCTCGTCATGGATCTCCCTTTGCGCCGCTCTCGTCGCCGCTCTGCTGTCCGCGCCGGGCGTCGCGGCTCCGGTGCCTTCCCTCGACTTGCGCCGCTTGTCGACTCCCACGGATGCCCAGGCGGCGCTCTATCTGGAGCCCGTGCAGACACCCGGGCACCTGCAATGGAACGTCGGCGCTCGTAGCTCCTACGCGCATCGCTTGGTGGTGCTGGAGGACGAAAGCGGGCGCCAGCTCGCTGTCCCGGTCAGGCATCAAGTTTCCGTCGACTACGTGGCGGCATTCGGCCTCACGGATCGGCTCACGCTCGGTGGCGTCTTTCCAACGGTGGTCTACCAGCAGGGTGACGATGTCGGAGCGCTGATTGACCAGGCAACGGAGCTCCCAACTGCGGCCTTGGGGGATGTGGCGTTGGTGGTCAAGGCAGCGCTCGTGCCCTCGGGCAGTCTCGGCGGCTTCGCACTGGGAGCCCTCGCGCGCGTCTCGTTCCCGACCGGAAACTCCAGCTCCTATGCCTCGGAATCAGCGGCGACTGGCGAGTTGCGGCTGCTGGGTGAGCTCAGCCTCGTCGCGATCACTTTGCAGGCAACCGGTGGCATGCTGGTGCGGGGGACCGAGCAGTCGTACGCCGGATCTCAGTTCGGACACGAGCTCCCCTGGGGTATCGGTTTGGGCTTCAGACCGCAGATTCTCGGCGTGGACGCTGCCGGCCGTTGGCAATGGAACGTCGAGTTCCATGGCGCGCTCGCGCTCACCCCTAGCTTGGGCGCCCGCGCCCAGTCGCCCGCCGTCGCTGGCCTTTCCGCGCGTTACGCCGTTTCGGACGTCAGCGTGCTGGCCGGCGCCGAGCTACCGTTGAGCGGAGCGGTGGGCGCGCCCGCGGTTCGGGCCATGCTGGGGCTAAGCTACGCCCCCCGATTTCTGGACGCGGATGACGATGGCATCGGCGACGCCGAGGACGAATGCGTGGAGCTGGCCGAAGACTTCGATGGCTTCGAGGATAGCGACGGCTGTCCGGACTTCGACAACGACGGCGATGGCGTGCCGGACGATCTCGACAAGTGCCCAAAGGATCAGGAAGACGTCGACGGGACGCTCGATGACGACGGCTGCATCGATCCGGACAACGATGGGGACGGCGTGCTGGACTCCAAGGACAAATGCCCCGACGAGCCCGGACCCGTGAACGTGCCCGGGTCCGAACCGGGGTGTCCGATGCGCGACGGAGACGTCGACGGTATTGCTGACGCGCTCGATCGCTGCCCCGCAGAACCGGAAGATCGCGATGCGTTCGAAGACGAGGACGGCTGCCTCGACCCGGACAACGATCGGGACGGTGCCGCGGATGCCGAAGATGCCTGCCCGCGGGTAGCGGGCCCCCTGCGCTCCGATCCGAAGCTCAACGGTTGCGCGAGCCCTGATCTGGACGGCGATACCTGGGAGGGTCAGGAAGATCGTTGCGCTCAGCAGGCG
>DASQDA010000401.1:0-2221 GCA_035634435.1 Polyangiaceae bacterium | reverse complement strand
CAAGCTACGCGTGCACGCCAACGCCTTGGTCGGCCTGCGCCTGGCGCTCGACTTTCCCGGGAAGTGACCTAGGGAAGCTCAGGCCGGCGGGGCGCGCGCGGTTGCCGCGCACCCCGCCACGCGTGTCAGCCGCCGGCCGCGATGGCAATGCCGAGCGTGCGGCGAATCTCGAAGTAGGGCTCACTGACGAAGAAGAGCAAGAGCTCCTTCATCTTGTCCGCGGCCGAGAGGTCGCCCGGCAGCTGAGGCTCCGCCGCCAAGATCTTCTTGGCGATCTCCAAGTCGCCGGAAACGATCAAACCAGCACGACATGCGGTGAGCTCGACTGCTTGATTCCAGCGCTTGACGTTCGCCTTGGCGCCCTCTTCGATGAAACGCTTGACGACCATGCGCAAGCCTTCGAGCTGAACGGGTTGCATGTACTTGGCCAGCTCCTGCGCCGTCGCCCGGATCTGCGCTGCCATGTCTTGCGGCATGGGCGTGCTGGGCGCCGCGATCATGACGCCCGCGAAGAGCATGATCGTGAGCTCGGCCTGCGTGGGGAACAGCGTTCGGATGTAGTGCTCGCCCCGGTAGTACGCCAGGTGCTTGCCACACATGAAGGTCAGCTCTTGCGGAGTGAAACCCGTGAGCACCGTTTGCCCCGCCACCGAGGCGGGTGGAACCGCAGGCACGGCCACGATGGCGCCGGGCACGTCGTTCCTGACGTAAAGGTCCGGCGGTTGCACACCCAGCACCTGTGCGGCCCAACCAAACGTCTTCGCGAACGTCACCGTCGAGGTCGCTGCGTCCTGGCGGAAGCGCTTGTCCAGAACGGGTAGCTTTCCTTGGCCTTGCAGCTGAGCGATTTTCGCCTGCAACGCAGCGGGCGCGATCATCTCGAAAATCTTCGAGACGTATAGATTCTCGTCCGCGTGAAACACGTTGCGGACCCAGACTTCGTTGCCGAGCCGACCCTTCACCTGCAGCATGCCTTGCGGGCGGTAGTCCTCGTAAAACCGGGTCTCCTCCGGATCCGACTTCTTCATGAAGGCCATGGCTGCCGCCAGGCACCATGCCTCGTCGTACGATTGCTTCTGCAGATAGAGTCGGTAGAGAGCCCGATAGGCATCGAGCTTCAGCGGCTCGTTCTCGAGGATGACGCGCTGTTCCTGGATGGCGTCGTCCCACAGCTCGCGAGACTCGAAGAGCTCCGCCAGGATTTGGTGCACCAGCACCTGACCGGGCTTGGTGGTCGCCGCCATGCGGAAAGACTCGATAGCGGAGTCCGTCTGCTGCAGACGATCGCGATAGATCAGGCCGAGCTGATGCCACAGCGTGTGCTCCAGCTCCGGATTCCCCTTCCCCGCCAGACGATGCAGCATCTTGCGGTACGAGCGCTCGAGCGCCTTCCAGTTGCGCTGCTGAGTGAGGATCTTGTTGATGCGCTCGAACGCTTCCAGATACCCCGGATTCAGATCCAGCGCCTCGTTGAAGAGCTCGACGGCGCGGTCCACGTCCTCGATCTTGTCGCGGTAGATCTGCGCCTGAGTGAAGATGTAGCGCGCACGAATCTCCGGTCGCTCTTCGAATCCAGCGATGGTCTCCAGCGTATCGACCATCTTCTGCCAGTCTGCAGCCGACTGGTAGAGCTTCAAGAGCTTGTGCAAGAGCACGTGGTCGCGCGGCCGCAGCTCCAGCGCTTCTTCCAGCGCCTCGATGGCTTTGGGAGGGCTCTTCTCGCGATCGGCCCAGATGTCGCCGATCTCGTTCAGGATCTCGAAGCGCTCGTTGCCGTCGACGACGCTATCGAGAACCTGACGCTTGTACGCTGCGACCTGCTTCCAGTCGTTGTTCTTGGCGTAGGTCGCCACGAGCGCGTCGAGCGTGGGTCGATGCTCCCCATTCAGCGCTAGCGCCTTCTCGTAGTTGTTGATGGCCTGTTTCGCTTGCCCCTGCTCGCCCTTGATGCGGCCGAGACGGTAGTAAACGTCGGTGCGCGCCTCCACGTCCCCTTCGGACAAGGACGACAGCACCTTCTGATAGTTGGTGAGCGCCGTCGGCCAGTCCTGGCTCTGGAACGCCACGTCGGCGATTCCCCGGATGCTCTCCTGGTCGGTCAGGTCGAGCTGGTTGGAGGTCTGATAGGCCTTGAGCGCCTTGTCGTAGTTGCCGAGCGCCGCGTGCACCTTGCCGAGCAGCTTGTAGAGCATGTGCTGCTCCGCTCGGTCCCGGTTCTTGC
>DASQDA010000400.1:0-11516 GCA_035634435.1 Polyangiaceae bacterium | reverse complement strand
CAAGCTCAGAACCACGCTGAGAGCGCAGGCAGCGTGCTGGAACCCGGAACCCATGTTCGCGTCATAGTCGAGAAGCGCAGCCGTTTCACCCGCGCAGGCGTCACAGCCGCTATCGGGCCGTTCGCTGGAAGCCAAGCAAAGCCGTCCAGAAGCTTGCGCGGCACAGCGCTCGATGCGAAAAGCTGGCAAGCTCGAAGGCCTTTCATCGAATGACGCAGAGCCCCTCCGCCAGCGTTCGACGCACCCCTCGCCGGGCCCGTGCGCGGGGCAGGCCATGGCGCTGGCTGGCGATCGCGACCGGCGCCGGGCTCGGCCTGGTGCTCGCCCTCTGGGTGGCTATCCATCGTTACGATTGGATGGGCCCCCTCGTCGCCAACAGCCTGCGCTCCCTCGTGGGGCCCGAACGCGTGGCTCGGCTGGAGGACTGGGTGTACGGCGTCGAAGATATCGCCAATCGTGCGCTCCGCCGCAATGAGCCTCCCAAAACCTACTGGAGTGTCCCTGCGACGCCGAACGCTCCCCTGACAGCACCGCCGGCCGTCAGCTCCCCGGCGGATGGCCCCCGTTTGCCCGCCTTCCGTCCCAAAGACCCGGGACCCGCGCTCAAGAAGTGGTCGGCGAAGGGTGACGGGATCTGGGTGCCGATCGTCGACCCGCGACGACCCGGGGAAGAACCCTTCCTCTTCAAGACGTTGTTGCACCCCGACGTCGGACGCTCGTGGGCGGAGCTGTTCGTCGTTGCTCTGGACCTACGTCGCGTCGACGTGCACGTCGTGGCGGGCAGCCAGGAGCCCAAGAGCGAAGATCCCAAAAATCAGGCCTACGTGCGAACCGCCCGCATCCCCGACGACCAGCACGACGAGCTGCTGGCCGCGTTCAATGGCGGTTTCATGACGGAGCACGGCGGCTACGGCATGAAGGTCGACGGTCACGTGCTGGTCACACCCAAGCCCAATGCGTGCACCTTGGCGCTCTACGAGGACGGCTCCATGCGCGTTGCGAGCTGGAAGTATCTCGCCGAGTCCGAGCCCAAGATGCGCTGGTACCGACAAGCCCCGGAGTGCATGTACGAGAACGGCAAGATCCATCCCGGATTGACGGCGGGCAGCGGACTCAAGTGGGGCGCCACGCTGGACGGAGATACCGTGATTCGCCGCTCCGCCGTCGGCTTGAACGTCAGCGGATCCATCTTGTACGTGGCGATCAGCAACCACACCACCGCGCGCGTGTTCGCCGACGGGCTCCGTCATGCGGGTGCGACGGACATCGCGCAGCTCGACGTCAACTGGTCGTACCCGAAGTTCGTGCTGTTCGAGCCGCGGCAACCGGGCGAGGAGCGCAAGGCCGTGGCTCTTGCCAGTGGTTTCGAATTCTCCGAGGACGAATACATCCGCAGGAAGTCGCGGCGAGACTTCTTCTACGTGGTGCGCAAAGGGCCAAGCTCGGCGGTGCCTCCGCTGAGCGATTGAGCCTAAGTGAGCCGGTCAGCCGCGGACGGCTTGCACCGCCGTCAGCAGCTCGCGACCGTGACCGCTGGGGTTCACTTGTGGAAACACCCGAGCCACGCGTCCGTCGGTCCCCACCACGAAGCTGACGCGACCAGCGCGACCATTCTTCAGCGGCACGCCGAAGGCCTTCGCAATGGAATGATCGATGTCGGCGAGCAGCAGAAACGGCAACGCGTGCTTCTCGGCAAAGGCTCGATGCGACGCTGCGTCGTCGGTCGAGACCCCCACCACCACCGCCCCGGTCGACTGAAGCTCCGACCACAAGTCGCGGATTTCTTGAGCCTCGACCGTGCAGCCCGGGGTATCGTCCTTCGGGTAGAAGTACACGACCACAGGCTTGCCGACGAGCTGACGCAAGCTCACGCGTTGCCCGTCTTGCGCCTCGCCAGCCACGTCGGGCATGGGGCTGCCGGTGGCCAGCAGCGTCGTGCTCGGCTGAAGGATGGACCCCGCGGAGTGCGCGGCAGGGCCCTCCGAGAGCGGAGCGCCGACGCTTCGCTGCCGGGAACAAGCGGCAGCGAAGACCAGCATCAGAGCGACTCTGCAACCGAATTGCGGCACCGACCAGAACTAGTTCCGATGGGCAGCCCTCGCAAGCCGCGGCGCGAGAAACGAGCGCGGAAACGTGCCACTCCAGGGCGATAGCGGGTTACATTCGCCGCTCTTGCCCCAGGCCCGGGGCGGAATAGCCGCCCTCCGTAGGCGCCGGGCGACAGCGCTGCCGTTCTGAATTGCGCCGTTGCATCAGGGGGCAAAGTCTCGGTGGAGAAGAAACGTGTCAGGGATAAAAGGACGTCGCCCCAAACCGCCACGCCACGGTCGTGTTGGACGAAAGACCACGGCAGTTAAGACCGACGGCGCCCTGTTCAGGGCCGCGGCTAGCTCGATGCCGCCGCCCCTCGGGAGGCGAACGGACCCCAAGAGTGGCGAGCGCCGTGCCTTCGCGGTTGTAGGCGTTGGCGCGTCCGCAGGCGGCCTCCAGGCGCTTCAAGCCTTCCTTGGCGCACTGCCGGCGGAGCCGGGTTTCGCGATCGTGGTGATCACCCATCAACATCCCAGCCACGTGAGCCTGTTGCCAGAGCTGCTAGCCAAAGATTGCCAAATCCCCGTCGAGGTAGCGCAGGAGGGTGATGCGCTCGCGCCCAACCACGTGTACGTGGGCCCGCCCGGCAAAGAGGTGGCCGTGGTCGACGGGGTGCTTCGCGTCGTGGCCACGGATTCCCGCCCCGCTCCGCATTTGCCGATCGATCATTTCTTCCGCTCGCTGGCCGACGATCAAGGCGAGCGGGCCGTCTGCGTCGTGCTGTCGGGAACGGGCAGCGATGGCACGCTGGGGCTCCGCGCCGTCAAGGGCAACGGCGGGCTTGCCCTTGTACAGGACGAGCACTCGGCCCGCTACGCCGGCATGCCGCTCAGCGCCGCGGGAACGCTGCTCGCCGATGCAGTCCTGGCTCCCGAGCAGATGCCCGCACACATCCTCGGCTACGTCCGCATGCTGGGTCACGACAGCGGCGGGGCGGCCGCCGACGACGAGCGTCTCTCCGAGACGATCCAGAACATGCTGCAGATGTTGCGCGACCGCACCGGACATGATCTTGCGGGTTACAAGCCGGGCGCGATTCGCCGGCGCATCGAGCGGCGCATGCGCGTGCACGAGCTGAACGAGCCCTTCGCGTACTTGCGGCTGCTGCAAGCCAATCCTCACGAGCTCGACCTGCTGCTGTCGGAGCTGCTCATCAACGTGACGAGCTTCTTCCGCGATCCAGCGGCGTTCGTGGCGGTGGAAGCGGCTCTCGAGCAGCTCGTTGCGACGAAGGCCGAGGGCGGCACCTTACGCCTCTGGGTCACGGCTTGCTCGACAGGCGAGGAAGCCTACTCGCTGGCAATATTGACGCGCGAGGTGGTGGAGCGGTCCGGGAAGAACGTGGCAATGCAAATCTTCGCCACCGATCTGGATGGCCCTGCCATCGAGCAAGCACGCGTGGGCGTCTTCCCCGAAGGTATTCTGGCAGATGTCGGGTCAGAGCGTTTGGCCCGCTACTTCCAGCGGCAGGGCAATCGCTACCGCATCAAGGAGGACGTGCGCGAGGTGGTGGTTTTCGCGGTGCAGAACCTGTTGAAAGATCCGCCGTTCACCAAGCTGGACCTCGTGAGTTGCCGGAACCTCTTGATCTATCTCAAGCCAGAGCTCCAGCAGCGGTTGATCCCGGTTTTCCACTACTCCCTGATGCCCGGAGGCTTGCTGCTGCTGGGGACCTCCGAGTCGACCAACGGGTTCGATGAGCTGTTCGAATCCGTCAACTCGATAGCCAAGCTGTACGCCCGCCGCGAGACGGTCAGCACCACCGCTCCTTTTCCCATTGCATCCCGCGGCGTTGCTCGCTCCGTTGCGCGTCAGACACCCACAGCTCGCGGCAGCGTCACCACAGCCATCGAAAAGCTGTTGATCGATCGCTTCGCGCCGCCAACGGTGATCATCAACCAGCTCGGCGAGATCCTGTACACACACGGCAAGACCGGGGACTTTCTGGAGCTTGCACCCGGGGCGCCGCGCAGCAACCTCTACTCGATGGCGCGCGAAGGGCTGCGCGGTGAGTTGCCGGTTGTGGTGCGACGAGCCGCAAAGGAGGACACCGAGGTCGCGCATAAGGTCATCGGCGTCCAAGGCGACGGGAACGCGCCAGGCATCAACCTTCTGGTGCGACGCGTCAGCGACCCGGAAGCTCTGCAAGGACTGTTTCGCGTCAGCTTCGGGGTGCTCCCGCCGCCGCCGCGCGAAGCCGCGAACGCGCTCGGTCCGCGCGAAGAGTCGCGCGAACAGGACCTGGAGAGCGAGCTTCGTCAAACGCGCGACACACTGCAGGGCACCATTGAAGAGCTGCAGACTTCGAACGAGGAGTTGCAGACGGTGAACGGGGAGCTGCAGAGCATGAACGAAGAGCTGCAGAGCACCAACGAGGAGCTCGAGACGTCGAAGGAAGAGCTGCAGTCCTTGAACGAGGAGTTGCAGACGGTGAACGGGGAGCTGCAAACGAAGATGGAGCAGCTGTCGCAGGTGAGCGACGACATGCAAAACCTGCTGAACAGCACCGAGATCGCCACGCTTTTTCTGGACCGTCAGCTCAAGATCAAGCGCTACACCGAACAAGCTCGCGAGATCGTCAGTGTGATCCCTAGTGACGTGGGTCGATCGATAGGCGATCTCGTGTCGAAGGTGCGCTACGACGCATTGGTGGACGACGCTCGACGCGTGCTCGAGAGCCTCTTGCCGCACGAAGTGGAAGTGCAAACGAGCGAAGGACAGTGGCGGCTGCTCCGGATGCGTCCATACCGCACGTCTCGCAACGTCATCGATGGCGTTGTCATCACCTTCGTGGACATCGATCGTGTTAAGCGAGCCGAGCTCCTGGCCGCCTCTCGCGCGCTTGCCGAGAGCATCGTGCAGACGGTGCGCGAGCCGCTGGTTGTGCTGGATCGTCAGCTGCGCGTCGTCACGGCCAACTCTGCCTTTCTAAATCTTTTCGAAACATGCCAGGCGGATATCGCCAGTCAGCTCTTGACCGAGCTCGACGACGGTGTGCTCGCGCTTCCCGCTCTCCAGCAGCGCTTCGACGAATTGGTCGGAAAAGGTGAGCCGTTTCAAGACTTCTCTCTCGAATGGCCGAGCGCGCCTGCCGAGAAGCGCCGGCTGATTCTGAACGCGCGCGCCCTGCACGGCGATGGCGCCGGACACGTGCTGGTGGGATTCAGCGCTTCTGAAGACAAAGATCCGGTAAACTAGCCGGCGCACCGAGGACTGATGGCTGAAGGATCCAAACCGTCGCATTTACGCAGCCGGGCCGAGTCCGCGCTGAGCACGGTGCGGCGCGACCTGAACGCGCTCGGCGAGCACGACGTCAAGAGTCTGGTGCACGAGCTGCAAGTCCACCAGGTGGAGCTCGAAATGCAGAATGACGAGCTCCGGCGCGCCGAACGAGAGGCGGAGGAAGCTCGCACCCAGTACCAGCGACTGTTCGAGCTCGCTCCCGTCAGCTACTTGATCATGGGTGCCGAGGGGCGCATCGAGCGCGCCAACCGGGCAGCTAGCCTGCTTTTCGGCGTCGAGCTCTCGACGCTCCCCGGGCGCTCACTCGTCGAGCTCGTGGACGAGCGGGATCAACACATTTTCCACGCTCATTTTACGCCCAAGGCGGGCTTGCCATCGATTTGTGAGCTGCGTGTGCGCGGCGCCGAGGGCAGCACGCGCGACGTGCACATCGCCAGCAACGCCGACGCGCCCGGCCGTGGGGCGCGTTTACTGACGTTGACCGACGTGACGGAGCGAACACAGGCTGCCGTCGAGCTGCGAGCGCTCAACGAGGAGCTGGAGGCGCGGGTCGCCGAACGCACGGAGGAGCTCTCCGCCCAAAATCGTACCCTGGCCGCAGAGATAATCGCGCGCAGCGCGGCAGAGGAGGAACGGGCTCGCCTCGAGGGCCGCCTGCGAGACGCGGAGCGCCTCGAAGGCCTGGGGCTGCTCGCGGGAGGCATCGCTCACGATTTCAACAACCTGCTGGTCGGCGTGTTGTCGAGCGCCGAGCTTGGCTTGGAGGAGGAAGGCCGGTCGGAAAGCACCCGTGAGTGGTTTTCGATGATCCGCGACTCCGCTCGCACGGCGACCGAGCTGACACGCCAGTTGTTGCTCTACGCGGGTCAGGGCAAGGTGAAGCTCGCCCCGCTCAACCTCGTCAACGTGGTCGCCGAATGCGTGGCGATGCTGCGAACGCGCGCGCCCGCGACCCTCTCGGTTTCGCAGAACTTTCCCGACGACTCGCGGGTGATCCGCGCGGATATCTCTCAGGTTCGCCAGGTGGTCACCAACCTGATCAACAACGCGGCAGAGGCCATTGGCGCGGCCGAGGGGTCTGTGAAGCTGCGAACGCGCCTCGAAACTCTGGACCTGAACGCACTCGACGAGTTTCAGCACAACCAAGAGGCCTTGCCCGGTGCCTTCGTGATTCTGACGGTCGAAGACACCGGCCCTGGGATGGATCCGAAACACGTCTCGCGCGTCTTCGATCCCTTCTACAGCACCAAGTTCACCGGTCGCGGTCTGGGCCTCGCGTCCGTTCGGGGGATCGTGCAGCGCCACGGCGGCGCGCTCCGGGTGCGGAGCGAAGTCGGCCGTGGCACCCTCTTCGAGATCGCCTGGCCTGCCGCGACAGCCAGGGAGATCCAGGAGTCCGAGCCTCCTCCAGCAGAGATCGTTGCCAGTCCTTGGCGAGGCTCCGGAAGGGCGTTGGTGGTCGACGACGAGCTCGCGGTGCGCGACATGATGCAGCGCCTGCTGCAGCGGCTGGGCTTCGAGGTCGTGAAGGCCGCCAGCGGGAGCGAAGCCCTCGAGCTGCTCCAGGGTGCCACCTCGGCGTTCGTGCTGGCGGTGATCGACCGCGTCATGCCGGTCGTCTCGGGCGACGAGCTGCTCGTGGAGTTGCGCAAGCTCAACCCTTATCTGCCCGTGGTTCTGGTGAGTGGCTACAGTCCGGACGCGCGCATCACGGGTGACCCGAACGTCGCGTTGTTGCGCAAGCCGATGACCCTGGCGGAATTTCAACGCGCGGTGCAGGGCATCATGGAGCAGGCGACGCTGCAGTAATGCGGCCGCGTGCTCATGCGGACGGGGAAACACTGCGTTCGAGATAGTGTACCGCGGCTTCGTCCCCGCTGATGCCGGTGAGCTGAGCGGCCACCTGACGCGCCCGTTCGCAACAGCGACGGCTCTCCCGGAAAGCGTCCACCAGCGTCTTCGCGTCGAGCTTCGCCTTGGAGATGGGTGGGGGTCCCAACCCTAGCTCTGCAATGCGGCGTCCATGGAAGAACTGATCGACGATGTGGGGCACGATGAGCTGGGGCGCTCCAGCGCGCAGGGCCGTGGCAGTGGTGCCCGCGCCGCCATGGTGGACCACCCAGCCTACCCGCGGGAAAAGCTGTCGGTGATCGAGCGAGCCCACCGCAAGGATGTCGCTCGGCAGCGCCCGCTGCGCGTCCTCGGCATAAGCAGAATAGAGCAAGACGCGCGTTCCCGTCGCGCGGCAGAGCTCGATCACCGCTGCCAGCACGCGCTCGCGGTCTACCGTCGGCATGCTGCCAAAGCCCACGTAAGCCGTCGTCCGCGGTTGACCACTTTCGCTCGCCGCCGAGCCTTGCTGCAGGAATCGCTCCACCGCGTCGGGCAGCGCCTGCGCGCTGGGCGCGAGGGAAACCAGCGCAGGGACCTGCTCGCAGTAGCTCTGCGCGCTCGACGGCAGCTCGCCGATGAGCGGGTCTTGCGCGAGCAGCGTGCGCACCGCGTGGACACTGCGCCAGGGCGCGCCCTCCGGCTTCAAGCCATGCGCGGTTCGCGCACGGTTTATGGGCGTCTGCATGGCCCAGTCGAAGCTTCCCACCAGCATCGTCCAGAGCAGACGGTTGCCCCACTGCGGGAGCCCGAACAGCGGCATTGCGGCGGGCGGATGCTCAGGGGCGCGAACACCGGCCAGCGTGTAGCAAACGTAAACGTAGGCTGCGCCCAGTTGGTCGGCTGCTGCACGTGCGCCAAAGGCCAGGCCCGCCCCAACCACCAGCTCGGCAGGGCTGCGATCGCGTAGCAGATCGCGTATCTGATGCTCCGTTCCGCGGCGCAGCAGCGCAATCTGACTCGGCACCGCCAGGACCGGGTTGCGCTCGGCGAGCCGCTGATTGTCGACGATCAACTGGTGAGTGTCGGCGCCGATGGCGGCGAACGGAAACCGCTGCTGCTCGATCCACTCGCGAAAATTCGGCGGCGCCGCCACTCGCACCGCGTGTCCGTGGCGACGCAGCGCTTCGGCGAGCACCAGCATGGGTGCGATGTCGCCGCGCGAGCCCACCGTGCAGAGTAGCACCCTCATGCAGCGCCCCCAGCTTGCAGCGGGCCCGCAGTGCTGCGCGGCGTCAAGCGCAGCAGCTCGGTCGACTGCTCCCGCACGCGGGCGTCGTCCCAGTGGATGGGGACCCCCTCCCCGCGCCGCCAGATAGGCACCAAGCTTGCGTAGTGAGCCGAAAAAGGATTTCCCGATTGCCCGCCAAGCAACACGAAACGCGAGTTTTCCCAGTCACCCACGGCGATCACCGTGCGTAGATGCGCGGTCACCGTGGAGTGGCGAAGCGGATTCCAGAACTCGAAGCCCGCCTGATTCACCGTGCCGCCATCGCCGTATCCGGGTAGCGGCTCGAGATCATACACTTGGGCCAGGGGTGGCTTGCCACCGAAGCGGTGCCGCACGCACAGCGGTCGGATTGCCCCCCACGCCCAGCGCTGCGGATCGTTGCCAAAGCGGTCCTCGAGCACGCCGACTACGTGGCCCAGGATGTCCAGGAGGGAGCTCTCCCAGCAGGCGAAGTAGCCCGCGGGGCGCTCGCGGATCAGCCGCACCACGAAGCCCTGGCGACGCGCATTGAAGGTCGTTCCCGGAATGAGTTTCATCACACCGACGCCCGCTGCATACTGCCAGCTCCGCGGCGCCTTGCTGCGGCACAAACGTTGACAGACCTCACCCATGAAGAGCTCGTAGACGCTGGCTGCCACTGACGGCGCCGTGACGTGCCCGTCCCAGCTTCCAAGCAAGGCAAGTGCTCGCTCTGCGCGCGGCTCCCGTGGCGTCAAGGCGAGCACTGTCTCGCGTATCGCCGCCCAGGCAAGGCTGTACACGTCGAGCTGAAGCTCGAGGAACCGCGCAACCGTCCAGTCGCTGCGGCCAGCAAGCAGCGCCGTGATGCGTTGCTGCCGATAGCCGTCGAGAAAGTCGTGCCCCAGGAAGACGGCCGTGTCGCTGTCGGGCACGGGTTTGTTGTTGGCGGCAGCCACGTAGCCGGTGCTCGGGTTGCACCCGTGCGGCAGCTGCTCGCTGCCCACCACGTTGGGCTCCCAGCCCGCGTCTGCTTGCCAGCCGGGCGTCGGCAGCGAGCCAAAACCCTGTTTTCGGCGCGGCACTTCGGCCGCGAGCAGCCAACCGATGGTGCTGGGGTCGGCGTATATCAAGCTGTAGGCGCTGCCGGTCGATTGTGCGCAGGCAGCCCGGAATGCTGCAAAGCTCCGCACCTTGTGCATGACCAGCAGGCCGCGCGTTGGAGCGTTGCGGAGCCAGGTGGCTGAAAATGAAATGGCGTTGGCGGCCCCTTCGAACGGCACGGGCCGGAAGATGCTCGTGGAGGGTGAGCTCTTGCGCGCAACGATTGGGCCGCGCCGTGTGCTCACGACGGCAAGCAGCTCTGGAGCGCGACCTTTGATGGCGATCAGCTCCGTCCGTCGCTCGCAGGGCACGAAAGCGTCGCCTTCGCGGACGCTGCGTCCGTCGGCGGCGAGCTCCTCCAGAAACAGATCCGTGTTGTCGACGTTTGCGGCCGTCGAGCCCCAGGCCGCATGCCCGTTGTGACCGCTGATGAAGGCCGGAATGCCCACGATGCTCACGCCGGCGAGGGCAAACGTGGGGCACTTGAGCCGCGCGAGATAGCCAAAGTTCGGTAGGCTGGCAGGCAAGTGAGGATCGTTGGCGAGCAACGGCCGCCCGGAAGCGCTCCTGTCACCGCTGACGGCCCACGCATTGGAGCCGCCCGCACCACCCATGAGCTCGCGCAGATTGAGCAAGTCGTGCGCCACGAAACGATCGGCGGGCGGCCCGGAGCGCTGCCCCGGCGGATAGCTGACGGGCAGCTCTTCCGGGTAGCTGGGGTCGAGGGCCTCGACGGCCTCAGCGCCGTCGAGCATCCACACGAACAAGCGCGCCAGCTCGACGTCCCAGTTGGAAGGCAAGAGGCAGCACATCAAGAGGCCGTAGCCGACGACGTCGGCGGGCTCCCAGGCGCTGGGAGCACAGCGCAGCAGCACGTGCTCATGGCTGCGGCGCGCGCCGGGCGCAGCCATGGCCGCATTGATGCCCGCGCAGTACGCGGTCAGCTGCGCCGCAACGTCGGCGTCGTAGCCGGCGAGCTGAGCCTCGGCCGCGCGCCGTACACCGAGCAGGCGTGAGGCGCGGTCGATGTCGAGCGCCTCCGGACCTACCACGCTCGCTAGCGTGCCGCGCACCAGCCGCAGGGTGACCTCCAGCTGGCCCCCGCGGTCTTGGGCGTGGCAGAAACCGAGCCCGAACCAGACGTCGCTCTCGTTCTCCGCATCGACATAAGCGACACCCATCGAGTCGCGGCGAATCTCCACGCCCTCGCGGCACGGGACGCTGACGCTGCCAGAGTGCTGGGGCAGGCGCCGGCCGAGCAGAGCCGCGAAGGCGAGGCGCGTTGCGTTCACCCGGCGCGAATAGCCGGTGCGCGCCGAGACGGCAAGCAGCGACCGCGTGCGGCTTGCCGTCTCGGCGCGGGCAGGCTCACTTCGCGCTTGCGAGCTCGCGTCCCGCTCGAGCTCAACGCTGGCACTGCGGGCAGAAATGCGACGAACGTTGACCGAGCACGAGGCGCCGGATGGCCGTGCGGCACACGTAGCAGTCCTGCCCCTCACGTGCATAGACGCGCCGCTCGTTCTGGTAGCCGCCGTCGGAGCCGTCGGGCCTGACGTAGTCGCTGATGCTCGAGCCGCCCGTGCGGATCGAGCGCCTCAACACCTGGCGCAGCGCTTCGGCAATGGCGTCGCATTCGGCACGAGTCAGGCGACGGCTCGGACGGGTGACCCGCACGCCGGCCAGGAAGAGCGCTTCGTCCGCGTAGATATTGCCGACACCGGCGAGCACGGTCTGGTCGAGGAGCAGACTCTTGATGGGCGCGGAGCGCTTGCGCGTCGCTGCCCACAAGCCAGCCCCCGTTGCCAACAACGCGTCGGGGCCCAGATCCGCCAGGCGTTCGTGAGCGACCCCGGGCGGCGCCCAGGCAACTTTGCCGAACTTGCGCACATCGCGAAAGTACACGCGCGGCCCGCTGTCCTCGAAGCCGAGGAGCAGGTGCGTATGCAAGTCGGGCACGAAGGCAGGCTGCGCTTCCGGCGCCAGCGCCCCCTTCCGCTTG
>DASQDA010000399.1:0-8696 GCA_035634435.1 Polyangiaceae bacterium | reverse complement strand
CGAATGGTACCGACGAGCGGCGCCTCACCGGCGACAAGATCCTGATCGCCACCGGGTCGAAGCCGCTGCGACCCGCAGACATCGACTTCGACGACGACTGCATTCACGACAGCGACGAGGTGTTGAACATCGTCGACCTACCCACCTCGCTCACGGTGCTGGGCGGGGGCGTGATCGGCTGCGAGTACGCCTGTATGTTAGCGGCGCTGGGGGTCCAAGTCACGCTGGTCGACGCGCGTCCCGAGATCTTGCCTTTCCTGGATTCCGAGCTGGTGTCGCGTCTTCGGCTCGCGATGCAGAGCGTCGGCATCAAGTTCGTGCAAGGGCAACGCTGGGGCGCGGTCCAGCGAACCAGCTCGGGCATCGCGACAACCCTCGCGGACGGGAGCGTGCTCGTCACCGAGCAACTGCTGTTCGCAGCAGGTCGCAGCGGCTGGACTCACGACCTGGGTTTGCAAGCCGTGGGCGTCCAGCCTGACGCTCGTGGCTACATCCCGGTGGACGCCGACTTTCGCACCTCGGTACCGCACATTCTGGCGGCCGGCGACGTGATCGGCTTCCCCGCGTTGGCGTCGGTGTCCATGGAGCAGGGGCGCGTCGCCGTCTGCCGCGCATTTGGCTTCCAGTACAAGACCAGCGTCGCGGCCGTGATGCCGTACGGCATCTATACGATCCCCGAGGTCAGCGCCTACGGCGAAACGGAAGAGAGCTGCCGCGAGAAGTCCATCGACTACGTGGTCGGCCGCGCGCCCTTCGCTCACAACCCGCGCGGCAAAATCACCGGTGATCTAGACGGCCTGACCAAGCTCGTGGTGCATGCCCGTACCCGCAAAGTACTCGGTGTTCACGTGATCGGCGAGCGCGCGAGCGAGCTCGTGCACATTGGACAGTGCGCCATTCATCTCGGTGGCACGATCGACGTGTTCATCGACATGGTTTTCAACTATCCGACGCTGGCCGACAGCTACAAGTACGCCGCCTACGAGTGCTTGCACGCGCTGGCCACGCGCTGATTGCGTCAGCGGCCGTGGCCCGGTCCCAGGACGTGCGGCAAAGCCTGCATGACGTCCCAGTCGGCGTTCACGTGGGGCGTGTGATGGCACTTGGAAACGCAGGACTCTGGCGCCGGGTGAGCGACGATGAGCGCCGGGTCCGTGGGGCTCGTCGCGTGCCGCGAGCCGGGCCCGTGACACACCTCGCATTGCACGTTCTCGAAGCCGCCGACCTGGACCACGGTCGAGCCACCGGGCTCGCCATAACCCGTGACGTGACAACTGACGCAGTCCAGGTTGAACTGTTTGTGCTGCCGCGAAAGCGTGGCGTACGCGGACGCGTGCCGCGTCTGACTCCAGAACGCATGTTCCTCCCGGTGGCAGGTGCTGCAGGCCTCCGCACCGATGTAGCCACTTTCGCCCTTGGCGACGGGGGGTGGCACGCGATCTTTGAACGCCACGCGGTTGTGCTCGTTGACCTGGCGGTAGTACTCGACCAGGCGAGCGGCGACGGCATCGTCACTCCCCAGGGACTCGCGAACCTCCACGAGCTGAACACGATGGCGCTGCTTTTGGGGCGCCTGCTGCTGCTTGGCCTGCTCGCGTTGTCGTCGCAAGCCCTCGAGGTCGCGGCGGCGCGCGGCCAGATCCGCCGCCGCTACGTTCGCGCTCTTCTCGGCGGCCGCAATGCGTTGGGAAAGCTCGCCGATGCGCCGATCGAGAACGTCGACGTCCCCGCCTGCTGCTGCGGGCAGCTCGAGCTGGCCATTCTCGAAGAACAGCTCGACGCTGTAAAGCGCTTGCAAGTGATTCGGCGCTTCGACCACCAAGGTACGCCCAATTTGCACGGGCGGCGTCACCGCGTCGTTGCTGGCTCCCTGGTCCACGGGTTTCCCGAGCAGGATCAGCTGGAACTCGGGTACGAGCTCCGCCAGGCGCAACGCCTCTCCCCTCGGCATTGCCAGCAGCGCGACGCGTAGCGGCACGTTCGCACGACGCAGCTCGCCGGCGGCGTCGCGCAACGCCGCGGCGGCATCCGTCAGCACGACACCTTCGGGCAGCCGTCCGTCGACCCGCGGAACACTGATTCCCACCACCCCGACCTGGACGTCGCCGACCCGAAACGTCGAGCTCGCTCGAGCGCCTGCCGGACGGCCTTGCAGGTTGGCGGCCAGCAGCAGCGACCCCTTGTCCGAGAGGGCGGAAAGCTCGTTGATGCCCGCAGCGAAGTCGTTGGCTCCCGGTGCCCAGGCTCGCAGCCCCATGTCGCGCAGGGCGCCGCTCATGGCCCGCGCCTTCCACAGATCCTGCGCCAGGCGGTCGGACTTGAGGCTCGGCTCCGCAAACAGCATGGGGCCTGCGCCGAGCACCAAGGTCGGCACGTCTTTGTGCTTGTGCAGGAAGGCGGCGGCGTGGTCGACGCCCCCCAGCATGTCTTTCACACAGCCGCAAGGCTCGAGGGCGCCAGCGGCGCTGGAGACGAACACCAGCCGGAGCGAGGCCTTCGGAGTGGGCTCCGCCGCTGGCTGCTCGGGCCGACAGCGACACCCGGCCAGGGCGCCGACGAGCACCACGAAGAGCGCCAGAATGCGGAAGATTGGCCTGATGACGACCTCGCGCATGGCGTCCCGACTTAGCACGCTTTTGGCGGCCTCGTGGTCGGGCCTGAGCTTTGTCAACAACCGGATCGGCAGGGGCTCCGCGGAATAGTCGCTTCCGCGGGCTCGGAGACGGCATAATGATCGCGTGTCCCGTGAGCAGCAGGGCGTCCGCCCCGACGCTCAGAAGCCCTTCGGACCGTTCGTGCTCGAGCGGCGGATTGCCGTGGGTGGCAGCGCCGAGGTGTTTCTGGCGCGCCCGAAAGTCGGTACGGTGCCCGCGCCCCGTCTGGTCGTTAAGCGGCTCCTGCCCTCGGCGCGCGAGAGCGGCTTCGACGTCCTCGAGCGCGAAGCCGCTTTGCATCGCGCGGTCGCCCACCCGAACGTCGTGACGGTGTTCGGCGCCGGGATGGTGGGCGACGAGCCGTACCTTGCCATGGAGTACGTGGAGGGAGTCGACCTCTACAGACTCTTGCGTCGCGCGGACGCCGAACAGCGACGGATTCCGACCGGCGTCGCCATTTACATTGCGCGGCGCGTGCTGGCGGCGCTCTCGGCCGTGCATTCTGCGTGCGACGCCCAGGGGGGAGCGTTGCTCATCGTGCACCGGGACGTCACGCCCTCGAACGTTTATCTCTCGATCGAGGGCGACGTGAAGCTCGGGGACTTCGGCATCGCCCGCGCCGAGCAGCCGGCGAAGCCCGCTCCGCCCGCCGCCGGTCTCAAGGGTAAGTTCGGCTACCTGGCGCCCGAACAGGTCGCGGGTGAGCCATTCGACAGTCGCGCCGATCTGTTCTCGCTCACTGCTCTGCTCGGCGAGATGTTGATTGGCGACCGCGTCTTTCCCGGCAGCGGCCAGCTCGCGGTGCTGCTGGCCATTCGCGACGCGAACATCGAGCCCCTGCGCGGCGCAGCCATCACCTTCCCACCCGGGTTGTTCGCCGTCTGCGAGAAGGCGCTGGCACGTCACCCCGACGATCGGTATGCGAGCGCCGGTGAGCTCTCCCGCGCGCTCGAGCCATTCGAGAAGCCCACCGAGCGCGAGCTGCGCCGGAAGCTCGCCGAGTGGGTGACGTGGGCCAGAGATTCGTCACAGCTGGCACGCAAGCTGGAGGGGCAGATCCGCGACTCCGTCAGTCGCATGCAAGCCGCCAAATCCTCCAACAGCCAGCTGCGCGCCGTTCCTGACCTCACCCCCGGCGTGGAGACCCTGTCCCGCGTGCGCCAGGAAGGAGGCGCCATGCTCGAAGATGTCTCCTTCTCGAAGCTCATCGAGATGGTGGCCACGGGCGACCTGTCCGGCGATGACGAAGTGGCGCTGATGGGAGCCGATTTCCGTCCCATTCGCGACGTGCACGAGCTCTCTCGGCATCTCTTGCCCTCCACCACTGCGACCACCAACCGCGTTTTCGAGCCGGGCGCCCCCGATTATTCCGCGCTGCTACGCGATACCAGCATGCTTCAGGTGCTGGCTCACCTGCGCACCAAGCGCGAGAGCGGTGCGCTGTTCGTGCAGCGATCGCTCGGCACCGGCAGGCTCAGCCGCAAGGAGATGTATCTCGAAAACGGGCGGCTGCATCATGTTGCCTCCTCCGAACGTGAAGAGCTACTCGGCGAGTACCTGGTGCGACGCGGCAAGCTCTCGCGCGAAGACCTGGAGACCGCCCTGGGCGCCCTGGCGCGCTTTGGCGGGCGGCTCGGCGACACGTTGATCGGGCTCGCGCTGGTGGATGCCGTGGACGTGTTCCGCGCCATCCGCGACCAAGGGCGCGATCGCGTGGCGAGCCTCTGTTCCTGGGACGAGGGGCTGGTCTCGTTTTACCGCGGCACCAGCGCGATGCGCGTCGAGTTCCCACTCGACCTCGATCTGGCAAGCCCCATGATGGCGGGTGCCATCTTGGCTGCGCAAGGCGAGCCACGTTCGCTCCTACCGCTAGGCTCGACGCTTATCCTGCCCGGTCAGCGCGCCGGAGCCACCACGCACCCGAAGGAGCGCGGCACCGCGCCAGCATCGCTGCAGCTCGTGGCAGGCTTGGTGGAAGAGCGCTTCACCATCGACGAGGCGCTCGACAAGCTCACCAGTTACCACCCGCGCAACGACGCCCGCATCATCACGTCCAAAGAGGCGTGTGCGGCTCTCGTCACCGCTCAGGCGCTCGGCTGGATACACTGGTCCAGTTAGCTGCCTGCGCTGCGCGCGAAGCTCGCTTGAGCACCGGACCGGTTTAGGTTGCAATGCGAGCGTCGCCCGCACTGGCGCTTGGAACACCGCCAGCTCCGGGCAGTGACGATCAACCCGGCGCAGAAGCCTCAACCAGCTGTCGACCGCCGCTTGCGCCACGCCAGTAAACGCGCATCGATTGACGCGACAGCTACCCTGATATTTGTCGCATGGCGTAGCCCTTGCCACGCGAATTGACGACGTTCCAGCCGGTACTCTTTAGCTTGGAACGAAGCGTCGAGATGTGCTCGTAGAGCAGCTTCGGGTCCACGTCCTTCGTTCGCCAGAGCTCCTGCCGTAATAACGTGTTGGAAACGACTTTACCTTCGGCACGGTAGAGTGTGCGGAGCAAGCGCTCTTCGAACCGCGTCAGCGCGCCATCCTGTAACAACGAGGAGAGCTGGGGTGGCGGCGTTTCCACAGGCGGCAGCCGCGGACTACTACTCAGTGGCGTCTGACGGGCGCGGCGCAGCGCGCTTTTCAGCTTGGCCTCGATCAAAGTCAGATCGGTAGTCGTGGCGAAGTAATCGTCCGCGCCGGCTTCGTACGCGAGCACCGCCTCCACTCCCCCGACGCACGGAGAGCACGCAAACAAGATCGTGCGGTAGTCGTGGACCCTCACCCTTCGAAAGAAGTCGAGCGCGTCCAGACCTTCCACCGACAAGCCGACTAGTGCCACGTCCGCATCCCAGATGCCGATTTGCTCGGACACTACGAATGAGCTGCCCGTGTGCACGTCGAGCCGGACCTCGCGCGGCTGAAATCGGCAGGCGACAGCGTCTACGAAGGCCACGTCGTCCTCGATCACCAGTAGCTTGCCCCTACCGTCGCCCACGGCAAATGGTTACAACGGTTCTGGTCTGGTGTCCAGACGCGGCCAGCCGTCAGTGTAGTGAGTCCGTTGTTCCGAAGCCAGTCAAGGTCGGGGCGCGAATCGACTCACGAGCTCGGCGCGGACGGTGTATGCGCGCGCCCACCGGCGTGACGTCGTTGTTGCGCCACGCCCGCGCGTGTATGCTGGGCGTCGTCACATGCGGCTCGATGCGCCAATTAGTGGGGTCTGCGCCGTCGCGCTTGGCTTCACCTTGGGTTGCGGGTCAGGCGACGAGGACGCGACTTGTACGGCAGCAGCGAATTCGACGCTGAGCCATTGCGTCACTACTTACTACTTCCGGGATTACGAGCCCATCGAGCTCCCCGAATGCGATGCAGAACGCGGCTCGGCTCTTATCGATGAGCGGCTGAATCTTCAGCTGTTCAAAGACGTCGAGCTGACGAATAGGCATGTTGCTCAACATACGCGTGCATTGCAGCGCTACTTCCAGCCACAAGCGCTGCTGATGCAGACGAGATCTCACCCAAGCACGTACATGATGTCGCACGCGCTGCGGGGCACGGCAGATGAATTCGAGCGAGCGCTGCTCGAAGCCGGGATCGATCCTTCCGCGTCCGCCCTGAGCGAGGAGGATCACGCTATCGCAACGCGCGCAGTGAGCGACATCATGTTTCGGGAAGTCATAGAGTTCTTGGATCAGCAAGCGATCAGCGATGAGCCGCACGTCGATCTCGTGCTCATTCAACAGATCGTTGCGCCCGAGCTGGCCGACTATTTGCAGCTCGATGGCACCCTCGTGGGGCTCGGGCTGTCGCCAACCCTGCTTCGCCGTCAGGCCGCGAGCTCACAACCGTCCGCGATAAACTCACTGTTGCACAGAGACGATGAGTTCACACCGACCGTGTTCTTGGGTCACGCCGACATCGTACGACTCGTTGGTCAGAGCGACGCGGTTGTCGCTCACGAGCTCGGACATGCCCTCGGGCTGCTCCATTGGAACGAAGACGGCAATTTGATGGCCGAGTCCGGGCCCTTCGATTGCCGGCGCTGGCTTGGCGAAGAACAAGTTGGGATGATGGGCCCGTTCCATTCACCCGGCGCAATGACGCTCCAACGGCGGGCAGATGACGAGTATATCCCTCAAGCGAGGGAATTCACGATTGGCGCGCTCCCAGCAACCGTCGTCGGACGCATTCTTCGCGAACGCTCGTCGAAGCTCAGAGCGCGGACAGGACCGTAGGAGCGCTTGGTCGCGAGGGCGGTAATCCGAAGCGGGACGGGGCGTCACCGCGAGCCTTCGTACTGCTTCTAGAGCAGCGCCGGCCGGCTCACTTTGCGCAGCGAAATCCTGTCGTCACCGCGTGATCATACGGGGAGAGCTGAGCGCGATGCGCGCCGCGACAGTGGTAGGGCTTCTTGTCTAGGTAATGGCAGCCCCGCATGGCGCGTGCCGCCGTACAATCACTCGGCTTTTCATACTTGCAGTAGCGATCCGCCACCCATTCGATGACATTGCCGCCCAGATCGAGCACGCCCTCCGGAGTGGTGCCTGCGGGATAGGCACCGACGGGGCAGGTTCCAGCGCTATTGTCCCGGAACCAACACAGCTTTGGATCTGTCGATTGCTCCAGCTCCGCGGCTCCCCAGGGGTACTTGCGGCCTTGAGTGCCACGCGCTGCGTACTCCCATTCGGCCTCGGTGGGCAGGCGCTTGCCACGCCACGCGCAGTACTGAGTCGCGGCGTGCCACGTCACACAGTTGATGGGATGATCATTGCGGCTGGGCTGCCCCCAGTTGCACCCGGCATGACTCCCCGGATTCGGACACTTGCCTTCCGCAACGCAGCGCGCGTACTCCTCTAGCGTCACTTCCAGGCGGTCGAGCTGGAACGTCTCGACGGTCACACCGTGGGCCGGCCGCTCCTCGACGCTGTCTTCCCAGGTGAGCTTGCCACCGGTACCCATCTGGAACCTGCCGCCTGGGATCGTGACCATTGCGTCAGCGGCGCCTCCTGTCCCCGGCGGGGTCGCCTGCCGCGAGGCGGCCGAGCCTCCAACGCCCTCCGGTGCGGGCGATGGCAGCGGGCTAGGCGATGGCGCTGTCCCCCGGTTTTCACCGCCCGCCGATGAGGCCGGGGCGCTTGCTGGAGGAACTTCCGCGATCGGCGCCGTTGCTTTCTGAGGACTGCCACAGGCCAGCAACAAGCAAACGACTGGCACCATCGCTGCCCTCCGGTACAAGCTCGAGCGCGGGAACTCAGCAGGCGGATGCATCTTACGCTGTCTTGCACTCGGACCAAAGCATTCCACCCCACCCCGTAGTAGGTGCACGCGGTCGGCCACCGTTCGTCGCCCACCGCGTGCACCACTCATGCATCAGCGAAACTCACTAGCGCGCTATCGCGCCGAGAGCCGCAGCTCGCTCATTTGTAAACGCCGGCGATCCTGAGATAACGCACGGAATTGTAAGGAAAGCTCGTCAGCGGTTGATCCCAGTACTCTCCTGAGTGGCCGGTCAGATACAGATTCGCCGGCCAGCCCAGCGAGTAGTAAATGCGGTTGATCAGCATGGCGTGCTGAAAGACACCGCTACTAGCCCAGCGGAACTGCACGATATCAGCCACCTGAAGATCATAGAAGCTCGAGCTGTAGCCGTACGGACCGTACGCAGAGCCACTGTTTGCAACCAGGTAGTTCCACAGGTACGGCACGCCAGTCCACGATGCGGTGCGATTCGTGGAGGTGTAGTAGTACCAAGGATTCGAGTCGCCATCGTTGAGCCCTCCGCCGGCGCGCAGGCATTGCGAGACGAAGTTCGTGCAATCGCCGCCCAGGCCCCCGGAGAAGTCGGCGTAGGCCGGGTTGCGCCTGAACCACCAGTTGTACGCGTAATTGTAAGCAGCATTGCGATCGTACGCATTCCAAACGTATGCACCGGATCCGAGGGCACCGCGTAGCGCTTCATCGGCTGGTGTGTCGCGTGGCTTCGCAGTCAGCTGCTCGTAAAATTCCTTGGCCCGCTCGCGGTTGGCGACCAGCAGCTGGTCGCGC
>DASQDA010000398.1:0-1537 GCA_035634435.1 Polyangiaceae bacterium | reverse complement strand
TGATGCGCGGATTGGATACCGCATTCCCGTGTGTTCGTCCGGGGCTGCCTCGATCTGTCAGCGGGCGTCGACAGCTGTTGGCCACACAGTTCGCCGCGAGGGTTCCCCTGCCGGGGCCCTGCCCCCAGCGATGCGCGACAGGATGTGCTGTTCGGGTCTGGACCGGTCTCCTGTGATGGTGGTGCGGCTGCCCGTGGTTGTCGATCAGCCAACGCGCTGCGGTTCTACTTCACTGCCAATCGCCCACAAGAAGGCGGCCATCTCGCGTGCGATCGCGGCCACGACTACGCCCTGTCGTTTGCCGCCTGCCATGAGCTTGCGATAGCGGCTGCACAGGCGTAGCTGGGCCTTCCAGGCGATGTCGCATACCGCCTTGGGCAGATTGGCTTGCCGCTCTTGCAGCAGCCGGCTCTTGCGGGCCGGGAAGCGGTAGGTCCAGGCGCCCTCGATCAGTACTCGCCGCGCCCGACTGTTGCCGGCCTTGGTGATGCCACCACGCCGAACCCGCTCGCCAGTCGAACTCTCGGAGGGAACCAGACCGAGGTAGGCCATCAGTTGCCGAGGGGTCTCGAAGCGTCGCACGTCGCCGATTTCCGCCACGAAGGTGACCGCGGTGAGGAAAGCGACACCGCGCATGGCCTGGTAGGCTGCAATCACCGGCGCCATGGACCAGGCGGGAACCACCTCAGCGACCTGCTCGCTCAGCCGCTTCAGTCGTTGCTCAGCGTCCGCGATCGCCTGCCGGTACTCCGCCAGCACGAGATACTGTGCGGGATGCTCGAACTGCAGCTCGCACAGCCATCGCGTGTGCGCCCGGCTCCAAGCGCTGCGGCCGGTGAACACCCGGCCATGGCGGAGCAGGAAGGATTGCAGATGCTGGCGCTTCGCACGCAGGTCTTCCATCGCTGTCTCGCGCGCGCGCACCAGCTCGCGGATGGCCTCGTGCCCCGGGTCTGGAACCCAGACCGGCGTGAGCTCGCCGGCGCGATGCAGTTTGGCCAGGGTCAGCGCGTCCCGTCGGTTGGTCTTGACCCGCTCGCCCGGGCGCTTCGGGATCAATGACGGAGCGACCACGGCGCAGTCGTGGCCGAGCGCGATAATCTGCCGCTGCAGCCCGTAGCCGGTCGGTCCGGCCTCATAGGCGAAGGACAGCCGCTGGTGCCGCTTGGCCAACTTGCGTACCAGCTGCTCAACCGCCTCGGGTGTGCTGTCGATGTCACCGAAGAAGCGCACCTCGCCATCGCGTCCCGCCGCGGCCAGCGCCACCGAGATCTTCAGCTTCGAGGTATCCAGACCGATGTAGACTTCGCTATCGTCCCGCATGGCTCGTCCCCTATGCGTGAGGCTCTACGCTGGCCCATCCAGCGCAACCCTCGCCCGTCGCATACTGCGGGACGAGCCACCGCTTCGACGACGAACATACGGTCTGCCAAGTGCTGGTATCGCTGACGCTGGCCCGTGGTGAGGTCCCAGTTCCGGTTGGGCTGCGACTGTTCCTCCCCGCCGAGTGGACGAGCGAGCCGGAGCGTTGCGCGGC
>DASQDA010000397.1:0-9608 GCA_035634435.1 Polyangiaceae bacterium | reverse complement strand
ATCGCGCAGCGCGGACTCGAGATCCGTGAAGCGAAACACGTAGCCACGCTCGAGCAGCGCGCGGGGCACGACGCGCTGGCCCGAAAGTAACGGCTCGGCGCCGTCGCCGAACAGAGCGCGCAGTGCAAAGGCGGGCGCGGGCAATAGGGCTGGCCGCCCGAGCACCTTGGCAAGCGTCTTCGACAGCTCTGCGTTGGTCACCGCATTGGGCGCCGCGAAATTCACGGGGCCCGACAGCTCCGCGTCGTCGAGTGCATGCAGCATGCCGCCGACGATATCCGCCAGGTGGATCCACGAGACCCACTGACGGCCGCTGCCGATGGGACCGCCGGCAAACGCTTTGAAGATGGGCACCAGGGTTTGCAGGGCGCCACCACCGCGGCCGAGCACGAAGCCGATGCGCGCGGACACCGCCCGCGTCCCGAGCTCCGTCACCTTTGCGGCCGCCGCTTCCCAGGCCACGCACACCTCGGAGAGGAACTCGTCACCAACGGGAGCGCTTTCGTCGAGCGGCGTTGCGTCATCGCGCTTGCCGTAGAAGCTCACGCCCGAGGCGCTGACCAACACCCGCGGACGTTCCGACGTCTGCCTCAGCCCGTCCACGAGCCGCGTGGTGAGCCCGGCTCGGCTCTCGAGGATCTCGCGGCGTAGCTCGGGCGTGTAGCGACGTCCGACCGCCGTCTCACCCGCCAGGTGGACGATGCCGTCGTAGCCGCCGAGCTGCTGCTGCCAGCCGCCAGCGCTCCGCGGATCCCACCCGAGCCAGCGCACGTCGCGGCGAAGCCGGCTGTCATCGGGCCGGCGTGTGAAGGCCGTCACCTCGTCGCCGCGGCCGAGCAAACGCTCCACCAGAGCGCTACCAATGAACCCGCTCGCCCCCGTGATGAGCACTCGCATCAGGATCTCTCCGTGACGAAGCGGCAAAAGCGCTCTCGCCTGCTGCCTTCATCGGCCACAAGCACAGGCAGCGCAAGCCCCCTGCGGCAAGCTGCCTCGCCGAAACCTGCTGCCACGGCGCGGTTTCCGGCTTGCTTTGGACATCCGCAAAGAACCCGATTACGAAGCAGTGATGAGGAAATTGCCTAACTTGCTGGTCGGTTGCGTGGCGGCTGCCGCCGCTTTGAGCGTGGGCTGTGCCGGCAAGCCTGCTGCGCCCTTCGATACGCTCAAGACGGCGAATCTCACGGCGTTTCGCCTTCAGAACTACGAGCCTCCGGCTGCAGCGGCCGCCACCCCCGGCGCCCCCATTGGCATTCCAGGTCTTCCTCCCGAGATTCAGCAGTGGGTGCAGCAGGGCGCGCAAGGCCTGCAGGCGCTGCTGCCGCCCGGCTTGATTCCCCCGGGTTTGATCCCCGGTGCGCCAGCCGCGGCCGCACCCCCGCCCACGGAAGCGCGGTTTCAGGGCTTCCGCATTCTAGGTCAGACCCAGGTGATGGACCCGGAGCTCAAGGAGAAGCTCGGCGAGCTATTGGGTGACGAAGACAGCTTCGACAACAAGAACGCTCGCTGTGCTCCCGGCGTGTTTTACGCCGAGATGGGGCTGAGCTTCACGCAGGGCCCCGGCGCGCCTGCCAACGACGTGCTCGTGTCCTTTTCCTGTAGCCAGGCCGTGTCGCGCAGCTTCAGCTGGCCGCACAAGGCGACCGGCATGACGCCGGACACCGTCAAAGAGCTGACCGAGGTCGTGCAGAAGCTCTGGCCGCAAGGTGCATGACAACTCGAGCCGTCGCGCGTTGGCTCCTGGCCGCGCTTCTCCTCACTGCCTGCGGTAGGGCACCGAACCCCGGCACTCAACGCCTGGCGGACGGCACTTACCGTGTCGTCTGCAGGGGCCCGCTCACCGAGTGCCTCAAGGTCGTCGAGGACGTTTGCAAGGGCGGCCCTTACGATGTGGTGACCGCTCGCGATGAGCGGCTGCGCTACGGCTCCGAGCACGGCTCGAGCCAAGGCGAAACGCGCTCCAGCGAAGCGCGCGTTCGCTGCACGTCGGAGCTGCGCCCGCTGCTGTTCGGGGGCAACGACCAACCCGCAGCGGTCGACCCCGCAGCTTCACCCCCGCCGACGCCCGGCTCCACCGCGGGTTCGCCTGGTCCCGCAACGCGGGCATGCGTGCCCGGCGCAACACAGGCCTGCACGGGCCCTGGCGCCTGCGCTGGCGGACAGGCCTGCTTGCCCGATGGCAGCGCCTATGGCCCGTGCGATTGCGGCACCCTCACTGCACCGTCGAGCGCGGCTCCCGCCGCGCCGACCACCGGCGCCGATACGGCTCCAGCAGCCTCGAGCGCACCGGGCATGAACAGCGGCGCGAATACGCCCTCCGCACCAAAGGCAGCCACAGCGCCAAAGACTCCCTCCCCTTCAGGAGCGGCCACGCCCGCGCCCATGCCGCGACCAGGACCCTGAGCAATGTCCGAGCACAAAGCGTTCGTGACGTGGCGTTTCGCCGGCGGACACTTCGCGGACGGCAAGTACTCCCGCGAGCACTCATGGAGCTTCGACGGGGGCGCCGTGGTGCTCGCCTCCCCCTCGCCTGCCGTGGTGAAGGAGCCGTACTCGAACCCTGCGTGCGTCGACCCGGAGGAAGCCTTCGTGGCTTCCATCTCGAGCTGCCACTTGCTCACCTTTCTGCACCTCGCCTCGCGCGCCGGCTTCGCGGTCGAAAGCTACGACGACGAAGCCGTGGGACACATGACCAAGAACGCGCACGGCGTGCCCTGGATCAGCAGCGTCGTGCTGCGCCCCCGCATCGTCTACAGCGGCACCTGCCCCACCCCGGAGCGCGAGCACGAGCTGCATGAGAGCGCGCACCACCACTGCTTCATCGCTAACTCGGTGAAGACCGAGATCCGCGTCGAGGCTCAGCGGGCGGAGCACAGCGATCGGAGCGAAGCGTCCTCGCGCTGAGTACCGCGCGGGAGCTCCGGCGAGCGGGTTTCGTCGCGAGCCCCCTTGAATTCTTCCTGCCCTGCGTTACCTTGACCGAACCCACACCCCCTCGGGGGCGATCGGTTTCGACGTGGGGACTGAAGGAAGATCTGCGTGCGGTGGCGCCTGCCCCACCTTACAAAGCGGGCCGTACAATTGCAAACGACAATGCACTCGCTCTCGCGGCCTAAAAAACCGTAAAGCCGTCCGACCGCAAGATAGTCTTGGTAGCGGAAGGGCGTAAATCACTAGGGCTGGCTCCTGCAGTGCGTCTCTGGCTGCAAGAGTGAGAAAATCAGAGGCTAGGTCGTTGGCCGAATCCACGAACCCAGCTGTTGGGGACACAACAGCTACGCACGTGAACGAAGGTTTTTTGGAAGCCTCGCGGACCCGGGTTCAATTCCCGGCGCCTCCACAATAGTTTCGGACACTTGCGGTTCTTGTGCCAGTTCTTGTGCCAGAACCGCAGGTGTTCGGAGCAGCTTTGCGCCTGCATCCGCACCTCGGAATACCGCGTGCGGTAGCTCGGGCAACACGCTCTCGCCGGGTAGGAGATCGACGACGCCCGCCGCGTCGATGTACTTCTTCGTCGTCGTGAAGTCGGTTTGCCCGCCAACGTGCTGCACCTGCACGGGGCTGTCCCCGCGGATGGCCATCCACGTCAGCCCCAACGCTCGCAGATCGTGGAAACGCACCCGCTTGCTCGCTGCCGTCGTGCTGAACAACTCGGGCGCACGTTGCCTGCCTTCGCGAGCGCCTTGCGAAGCTCCACCGCCCACAGCTTTGGCAGCGGCATGGGGATAACGGGCCGAACGCCACCGCTCTCCGCGTGCATCGCGCGTAGCAGCGGCACCAGCGTCGGCTCGATGGTGTAGCGGCGCCCGCGCCGTTGCCCGTCTTGTGCGCTCGTTGGCCTTCCGCTCGCGATCGTACGCCTTGTCGATAATGACGACGCCGCGCTCGAGATCGATCTTCGGCCAGATCAGCGCATTGAGCTCGCCACCGCGAACGCACAGGTACGTGGCAAGCACGAGGCGCCGGCGCGCTACCAGGTCACGCCGCTCGCACACCGCAATCGCGAGCACCTGGCTGGGATGAAACCACGGCAGTTGCTTCGCGTCATCAGCGTCGTAGTCGGACCCGACGACACCCGCCGAGGGGTCCGCGTCGCGCGCTTCCACGTGCGACGCTTGTCTTTCGACCAGGTCCCTGACGCAGTCCTGCACTCCGTGCGGAACACAGTCCAGGCGTTGAAAACTGGTCTTCTGACTGAGCTTGCCGGCCTTGATTTTACCGTCCAGGTCGTCGCGGAGGCGCTCGCAATCTGCGGTCGGGACACCAGGCCAAGGTGCGTCCATCACTTGGCTCGATGTGCGTGCGATAGATGCCAGCGATGGAAGCCATTCCGAGCGCGTCACCGTGCGCGAAAAACCGATCTCACCATGCGCCCGCTGCCTGGGCATCGGCAAGTAATGTTGGGCGGTGCTTCACACCTTTCGGCTTCGGAGCGGTGGCGACAGCACCCCTCGCCCAAAGCTTTTCTGTAATGGCTGCAGCATGTTCGAGCGCGCGCTCTCGCGCCTTTCGGGCTTTCAATACTGGGGGGTACGTCGAACAGCGGCCGCGATCCGTCGCTGGCGCTGCACCGCACTACGTAGTGCCCGAGCGCCTCGCTTTGCAGCTACGTACCGAAAGACTGATCCGCTTCTCTTTTGGTCTCGCAGGCGGGTTCGACTGCAGACGCAAGGCAGGCACACGCCGCAAGGCGCTCAGGATAGGCGGCGGCGCGCAGCAGCAGGGCTCATGGCGCCTGGCGCTCCGCTGCCTGCGTGTCGATGACCACGTCGCGCAGCAGCAGCGACTGCAACACGTCCTCGCCCGTGATGCACGGGCGCGCTGGAAGCTCGGGCACCCCGGCGCGTGCGGTGCCGTCGTAGTTTAAGGTCGGTGGCTACGCAGGCTGCGCGGGCGTGGCCTGCCTACCTTCCGAAGTCGTCAACCGTGACCCATTCGCCAGGGAGCAAGGTGCGCTTGCCGAGCACACCTCCGCGGCGTGCAGGGTCGATGCGATAGCGCTGCTCCCCAACCTTGGTAACGCGCGCCGCCGCCTCTGCATCGCAGATCTTGCTCGGGTGGGTCGCGTGGTCGCCTTAGCTGTTCTGCAGTCACAACGACCACCTCCCCCCGCGGCGGTGGCGCTCGTCTCGGCCAACCGAAGGCGCCGTTCCGTAGCCGCTGGCACCTAAGGCTGAAGCTGTGCTAATCGATGGGGTTGTCGACTGGTCGCCTTGAGCGAGCAGAACGGGTGAGGGAGCATACTGATGGTACTGAAACGAGTATCGAGGAACTGTGCGGGTGGGGTGTGCCTGATCGTGGGAGGGCTCACATTCGCTTGCTCGAACGACACGGAGCCGACAGTGGGTGAGCCCAGCGCTCGCGTGACCAGCCCGCTATCCTGGACTCAACGCCAGGAGCTCACGGGCCCATCTCGGGAGCGGTTTGGAGCGAAGCTGAGTCTGTCTGCTGATACCGCGGTTGTAGCCGCACAGTTCGGTCTATACCCGTTCGTACGTTCGGACACACGCTGGGTCCCCGGGCCCGGAATTGGCACTATCAGCAGCTTGGACGACGGGGCTTTCCAGATTTCGGGCGACACGTTCGTGGTTGGCAGTGGTCACACGTCGGCGTCGGTCCATGTGCGCTCGTCCGGCGTCTGGTCCCTGCAGCAGCAGCTCAAGCCGGATGACCTTTACCCAGGACACGGGTTCGGCGGCAATGCCGTGGCCGTCTCGGGCGATACCATCGCGATCGGCGCGCAATTCCTCGACGACGGACCCATTCCACGCGCCGGCAGAGCCTTCGTGTTCGTGCGCTCCGACGGCGTATGGAGGGAACAACAGCGCCTGATGGCGAGCGATGCCGCTTCTGGCGACTACTTCGGATCGACGCTGGCCCTGGTCGGCGACACCCTGCTCGTCGGCGCACGCCACGACGACCATGGCGGACTCCTTAGCGCCGGCAGTGTTTACGTGTTCACCCGCGCGAATAACGTCTGGTCTGAGCGACAGAAGCTCACGGCTTCGGATCCGCACGCCCGCGGTTTTTTTGGTGGCAGTATCGCTGTGTCCGGCAACACTGCGGTGATCAGCGCGTCCGGCACCGATAGCGCCAGCGAGGGCAGCGCGTACGTGTTCGTGCGCTCAGGCAACGTCTGGGTGGAGCAACAGAAGCTCACGGCCAGTGACGGAAGCGCTTTCGATTGGTTTGGTAGTAGCGTTGGCGTCTCGACTGACCGAGTGGTAGTCGGCGCTGCAGAACACACGCACTCCGGCCATACGAGAGCCGGGAGCGCGTACGTATTCGCCCGTGCCGGAAACGTCTGGTCGCAGGAGCACAAGCTCATTGCAAGCGACGCCGGCCCAGACGACGGGTTCGGGTGGAGTGTTGGCATTGCAGATGGGACGGTCTGGGTCACTGCTCCGGGCCACGATCATGCTGGCGAGTTCGACACTGGCAGCGCGTACGTGTTCGAGCTCGGCACAGACGGCGGAGGCGGAGCTGGCGGCGAAGCGGGAACGGGCAACGAGAGCGGTGCCGGTGGCACCGGCGGCGCAGTCGACGCGGGTGGATTGGGCGGCGCAGTCGATGCGGGTGGATTGGGTGGCGCAGTCGACGCGGGTGGAATGGGCGGCACAACGGGCCTTGGCGGCGTGGGTCACTGGGGCGGCTCGATGAGCCCTGATACCGGCGGCGGCGGAGCGAGCCCTGAGGCGGGTGCAGACAATGGCGGCCCACTCGGAGGGGGGGCCGCCGAGGGCGGAGCGAGTGATGGCGGCGATGGCGGAGCACACGCCGGTCAAGCGGCGAACGCGGGAATGGGTGGCAGTCCGGTTGCCGGTCACGGAGGCACAGTCGGCGGGAAAGCGGGAGGCGAGACCAAGAGCGATGGAGGGTGCCAGGTTTCAATGCAGTCCCCACGTCGCAGTGACGCTGCCATGGCGCTTTTGTTCTTGACGCTCGTGCTGACCGGACATCGGCGGCGTCGGGCCGTGCGCGGAGGAGAGTGCGGGCAAGCTCGAGAGGCCAACGTGGCCTTACGGCAAAAGCACCAGTAGCGAACCAGGGTGCCGGCGGCGCGTTCTTGAGGAGCGGTGCTCCGGTTCAAGTCCACGACCCGATGATCGAGGCTCGCTCCGACTGACGAGACGCCGCTAAGTTGATCTGGGCTCTACCACGTCGCGTCCGTGCAGAACCGACTCCGGAACGCGAAGACGCTGAGCAAGCCAGGCGACTGGACCCGAGAAAGGTTTCGGTTGCGCCGTGCGATTAGCTCGCGCAGCTGCGACGAATCCCAGCGCAGGGAGCGATAGCGCCCCCGTCGCCCAGGGTGCCTCCACCACTACCGCGGCGTCGGCCAGTTCCTCGGCTCCAACACTCAGCAGAAGCTGCTCGACGTCCGTCGGCCGGATCACGGAGCCCACCAGCGCTTCGCCGCCTGCCGCCTCGAGTGCATCAAGGCACGCCCTCCATCTCCGCCCACGACGAACGCACAGCGCTAGCCCAGAAGCAGCGCCCGCGTGCGTACGGCGAGCCATTTGAGCCAGGACCCCGATAGCCAGCCAAAGAGTCGCTTCCTCCGCAGCCGCGCCAGAGCTCGAGATTCGATCGATGATCGGCTGAACGTCAGCCTCCAGCCGAATGAGCAAGTTCGCGTAGTAGTCATCACGGCTTTCGACCTGGCGATCCCAACGTGGATCGTCCACGACGCAAGCGATAACGTCGTCGACAGCCGCGGCGCTGAGGGCCGCACGGTAACCATCGCCCCGACCGCTGCGGAGCATCTGGACCCGGGTGCGAGCCGCGCCCGCAGTCAATGCGAGGTCTCGAGCAGTAGCGCCAGTTTGGCAGCGAGATCTTGCTTGCGCGCATAGCCCCGCTCCGCGATGAGCCGAAGATTGTCCCTCACGCAATCAAGGTCGAGATCGACATTGACCCGGAGCAAGCTGCGCGCATCGATTCGGTCTTGAAGACGCTCGTCGCTCATCGAGAGCACCTTGAGCGAAAGAAGCTCTTCTGCGCGCGCAATGGGAACGGCGCCAACAGAAGGAAGAGCGACGACGGTCGCCCGAGCAATCGTTTCTGCCTCGATGCCGCTACTAGCGAACAGCAGGTCAACCTTCACGCCTTGGGGAGACCGCAATCGGATGGTCGCCAGACGTGATTGAGCCTCGTGCTCCACACTCGCAACGGTGGTGTAGCCGCGGGATCTCAGCGCGTACACGAGCGACTCTGCTGCCGTATCGTCGTCCACCGCCACGGCTAAGTCGACGTCCCGCGTGAAACGCACCTCTGCTCGAACCGAGACGGCCAATCCTCCAACCAGCGCGAACCGTTTCCCCTCCGCCGCAATATCTTCGGCTGCAGCCGCGAGCGCCCGCTCGAGCTTTGTGCCATCAGGCATCAGTCATCAGCCACCGCTCTAGCGCTGCATCAACGTCTTGTTCGGTCGAATTGGGTGAAGCGTGGCGCAGCGCGGCGCGCTTGAGCCGAATCCCCGCCTCCGCCATATCGAGCACCTGCGCTAGCTTCTCCTCGGGCGGCGTTCGCCTGCTCGTGTCGAGATCGTCAGCCATCAGGGCGTCCATCGCCCGAAGGATAGCGCGCCTCGCACGACACGTCAGCTACGGTCGGCCAACGGCGCTCACCCGAAAGGGAGTGCGCAAAGCTTGTTTCGTGTCGAAGGCCGTGCGGGTCAGCCAGGGCTACCTCGACTCGCTCGCCGGACGCTGCGTGCGCGGCACGCCGACTCGCCTCGCTTCGAGCTCGGCCGCGATCTGAGCACGACGTCCCAGCGCCTCGCCTCCGCGGCCAAAACCAGCGCCTTCGCCAGCGCCGTCTCGACCACGTTTGACAGCTCGTAGGCTTGGGACGATTCCGTCACAACGCCACGCACGATTCGCGCACTTGGGTGCTCGGTCTGACACGTCGGCCGGACCGGCGTCGGTGCTGATCGTGCCTGATTGGGGCTCTATCGTGATTTCGGATTGTCCTGAATCCGCTTCAGTTCCCGGCGCCTCCACCAGATAGACGCCAATTGGGCCCGCGGAAGCGGGCTTTCTGGTTTTGTGGGTGAAGCGATGGAGACGGGCGCGCTCGGGAGGCGTTGGGCGGCGGTAGGTAGCGGAGCGAGTCGGTATGCGAGGCTGCAGCCGCGCGGGTGAGGCGGTGTAAAGCGTGACCGGAGACGGAGACCGGAGACCGTGACCGGGACTGGAGACCGTGACCGGGACTGGAGACCGTGACCGGGACAGGAACCGTGACCGGGACTGGAGACCGTGACCGGGACTGGAGACCGTGACCGGGACCGGGACCGTAACCGCTACGGTGACCGGAGTGGGGTTCTTGGGCGGCTTGGGCCGTCGGTGCACGGCGTTGAGCAAGGCCGCGCCGCGCTGCGCGCGGCACTGGGCCTTTGCAGGGAGTGGACGGGCCGACGGCTGGGGGCGCGCGCGCTGTCTGATGCGGGGCGACGCGTTTCCCTTTCGTGCGGGAGAGGGTTGCTGCGCAACCCGCACGAAAGGGAAACGCTCATGTCTCTCCATGTCCAGAAGGTCGCTCTTGAAGGCATCGCGGCACTCCGGCCGCTCGTGCCGCTGATTCGGCGCTCGGATCGCTCGCTTGCG
>DASQDA010000396.1:0-8304 GCA_035634435.1 Polyangiaceae bacterium | reverse complement strand
GTAACCGTCGCCGTTGAAGATAACGGAGCCATGCTCACGCACGATCTCCTGCAGCACCTGCTGGATCGATGCGTTGAGCGTCTTGCCACCGGAGACCGACGCCTCGAGCTTGGTAGCGATGTAGTCGAGCGACTCCGTGATGGCGGTGTTGAGCGCCACCAGCGGGCCTGCAATGGACTGGCTGGACCCGACGGCGCGGAACTCGAAGCGATTGCCCGTGAAGGCGAAAGGGCTCGTGCGGTTGCGGTCGCCGGCATCCTTGGGCAGCTTCGGCAGCGTATCGACGCCGATCTCCAGCGTGCCGCGGCTCTTCGAGCTCTTGGCGCCACCGGCACCAATCTGCTCGAACACGTCCGCCAGCTGGTCGCCGAGGAACACCGAGATGATCGCGGGGGGCGCTTCGTTGGCGCCGAGGCGGTGATCGTTGCTGGCCGAAGCCACGACTGCACGCAACACGCCCGCGTACTTGCTGGTGGCGCGAATAACGGCGGCGCAGAACACCAGGAACTGAGCGTTGTCGTGGGGCGTGTCGCCGGGATCGAGCAGGTTGCCCTGCGTGGCATTTCCAAACGAGAAGTTGACGTGTTTGCCCGAGCCGTTGACGCCGGCGAAAGGCTTCTCGTGCAGCAGGCACACCATGCCGTGTCGCTCGGCGACGCTGCGCAGCGTCACCATCACGAGCTGCTGGTGATCGGTTGCGATGTTGCCGCTCTCGAACACCGGCGCGATCTCGAACTGACCCGGGGCGACCTCGTTGTGCCGCGTCTTCACCGGGATGCCGAGCGCCAGAAGCTCGTGCTCGGCCTCGAGCATGAACGCCATCACGCGCTCGGGGATGGCACCGAAGTAGTGATCCTCGAACTCCTGACCGCGCGGTGGTTTGGCACCGAACAAGGTGCGGCCCGAGTTCAACAGGTCGGGACGCGCGAGGAAGAACTGGCGATCGATGAGGAAGTACTCCTGCTCGGCTCCCGCATAGGAGACCACCATGGCCGGCTTCTCGTGCCCGAAGAGCTTGAGGATGCGCTGCGCATGGGTGTTCAGCGCCTGCATCGAGCGCAACACGGGGGTCTTCTTGTCGAGCGCCTCGCCCGTCCAGGAGACGAATGCGGTGGGGATACACAGGGTCGTGCCACCGATCAGGTACGCTGGGCTGGTCACGTCCCAGGCCGTGTAGCCGCGCGCTTCGAAGGTGGCGCGGATGCCGCCGTTCGGAAAGCTCGAGGCGTCGGGCTCACCTTGCACCAGAGCTTTGCCGGAGAACTCGGCGATCGCGCCACCCTCGCCGTCCGGAGACAGGAAGCTGTCGTGCTTTTCGGCGGTTAGTCCCGTGAGCGGATGGAAGACGTGTGCGTAGTGCGACGCGCCCTTGCTGACCGCCCAGTCTTTCATGGCGGCCGCGACCACGTCGGCGACCTCGGGCTGCAACACCTGGCCGCTCTCGATGGTTCGTTTGAGCGAACGATAGACGTCCTTGGGAAGGTGCGTCTTCATCGCCGCGAATCCGAAGACGTTCGAGCCGAACAACTCCTCCGGGGAAAGTTGCTTGGAATTGCCGACCGGGGAGGCGAGCTTGGTGCTCGCGACGGCCGAGATGGCTTGCTGGCGTACAGTGCTACCGCTCATGATCGTCCCTATCCTTTTGATGCGCCGGGCGAACGCAGTCCCAGCGGCTGTTTGCGTAGCTGGACCTACGTTTCGTCCAAACGACAGAAATGTTTCGCGAACGATCGCACACCTGGGTGCCCTGCCAAGCTCCGAGTAGCGTCGCGCGCCACTCTCAGCGATTCCGTAACACTTGCGGAGACTTAACGCCGCGTGTCGATCGGTTGGCCGGGAGAGGCGCCGCTGGAGCCTTCGCCCCCACGGCGCCGCTGCCGACAAAACTGTCGGACGAGTGCCTCTCAGGCCCGGGTAGCGTTGTAGGTGACGGCGTCGACCTCGTCCGTCTTTAAGCTCAACGAGGCCGTGTCGAAAGGTGCGCGGCCGATCTGACGCGTCCCGAGGCTCGGCACGATCACGGCGAGCACGTACTGCCGAAACCAGTACCACCAGACGCTGCGCTGACGCAGCACGGGGTCCATGTGCGCGGCGAGCGGGGCGTCGAGCGCGGGCAACTCGCTCCAATGCGCGCCAGCATGCTCGTGATGGGCCGTATGGTACCCGTTGTTGAACAATAGGTAGTTGAGGGAGCGGCCCACGAAGTTGCGGGAATGGTTGTATTTAGACCAGGGATCGGTGTGAACGTGCTGCTCGTAGTTGAACAGGTGGACGGTCCACAGCGCAAACACCGCCGGTAGCGCGGTTGCAAAAAACCAGACGTACAGGCCCAGCTTGAAGCCGTGAGCCGCCAGCGCGATGGCGAGCAGCGACAGGTGACCCACTGCCCAGAACGTGAACTGGGTGCGAATCATCCCATAAAGCTTGGGATTCTTCTGCTTGGCACGCTCGATGAACTGCTTGGTCGGCTCACTCTGATAGTACGCCGAGACGAAGAAGTAGGTGAACGCGACGAGGAAGTTGTGGCGGTTGGTGAATCGCCAGGTGATGGTGGCGTCCCCCGGCTTGTTCACCAGCTTGTGGTGGTTCAGATTGTGCGTCGGGATCCACGCGAACGTCGGGTAGCCGTAGAAGATCGACAGCACGTTGCCGAAAAAGGCGTTTTGCCTCTTCGTGGAGAACGTCGGGCAGTGGTTGTGATTGTGGGCAATCACAGCTGCTGAGACTCCGAAGTAGAGGCTCAGAACCGTCATCGGTCCGATGAGGTGAGGCCAGATGTACTGCACCGCCATGACGGCGGGCGCGAACACCAAAATCCAAACCATGGTGCGGTAATCAGCACTGTACCGGGGTTTCACTGATGCGTTCCCTGTTTTCCGCGGCAATCCGCTCTATTAGCGATGAGGCTGCGCGGTCAGACGCTACGTTCCGGATCGGCATGTGTCAATATCGGCCGAGGGGCCGCCGGGCGCGGGCGCGACTATTACGCCGCTTCGCGTCACGAGACATGTGCTCGAGCGTGACGGCTCCGGCGCGCTAACGTCGAGACGTGCTCGCCCTCGTGTTACACACCTGGCGTGCGACGCGAGTTTCTGAGGCTCTCGCTGGCAGCGGCGGGATATGTGGCAGTCGCGTGTGGCAAGAAGACGCCAGGCGACGGCCCGCCCGCTGCAGCTCGCCTTCGCATCGCGGTCATTCCAAAGGGCACCACGCACGAGTTCTGGAAAACCGTGCATGCCGGCGCCGTCAAGGCCTCGCGCGAGCTCGACGTCGACATCGTGTGGAAGGGTCCGCTCAAAGAGGACGACCTCAAGAGCCAGGTCGATCTCGTGCAGTCGTTCATGGCTCAACGCGTCGCGGGCATCTGCCTGGCTCCTTTGAACGAGAAGGCGCTCGTGCGCTCCGTCGAAGCCGCAGCCGGCAGCGGCATCCCCGTCGTCGTCTTCGACTCAGCGCTCGCCTCCAAAGCCGGCGTCAGCTTCGTCGCGACCGACAACCGCGCCGCTGGGCGGCTGGCAGCGGAGCGCATGGCCGAGCTGCTCGGGCAGCGTGGGAAGGTGGTCGTGCTGCGCTACCAGGAAGGCTCCGCTAGTACCCACGAACGGGAGCAAGGCTTCATCGAAGCCATTCAGCGCCATCCGGGCATTCAGATCATCAGCGACAATCAGTACGGCGGCGCGACCACCGAGTCTGCCTTCTCGGCGAGTGAGAGCTTGCTGCTGTCCAAGGGTGCAGCCAAGGAGGGCGTGAGCGGCGTCTTTACCCCGAATGAGTCGACCACCTTCGGTATGCTGCTAGCGTTGCAAAAAGCCAAGCTGGTCGGCAAGGTGCGGATGATCGGCTTCGACGTGTCCGAGAAGCTGCTGGCAGGGGTCCGCGCCGGCGAGATCGATGCGCTGGTGCTGCAGGACCCATTCAACATGGGATACCTGGCGGTCAAGGCCATGGTCGAGCACCTCAGGAAGAAGCCGGTCGAGCCGCGTACGGACACCGGTGCCACGCTGCTCACGCGCGCAAACCTCGAGGACCCGAAGCTGCGCCAGCTGCTGAATCCCGAGCTCGACAAGTGGCTCGGCAAGTAGCGAGCGCGCCCCCAACCCGGAGCATTCGCTCGACGACAGAGTCTGACGAGCGGGTGGACGCCTGTTCCCTTCGGAGTGGACGGCTATAACGTCGGGCATGCGGCTCCTGGCGCGCGACGTGAGTAAGTCCTTCGGCCCCACCCGCGCGCTCGACGCCGTGACGCTGAGCGTCCGGGAAGCCGCGATCCACGCGCTGCTGGGTGAAAATGGGGCGGGCAAGAGCACGCTGATGAAGATCTTGGCAGGCGCCGAGCGAGCGGACAGCGGCACACTGATGCTCGATGACCAGGTGTATGCCCCGCGGGCTCCTTCCGGCGCGCGCGCCCGCGGCGTGGCCATCGTCTACCAAGAGCTGTCGCTCTGCCCGGATCTGACCGTGCTCGAGAACGTGCTGCTCGGCGTCGAGAGTCACCGCCTGGGCTGGATCTCGCGCGCGGCGTCCGAGGCACGGGTCCGGCGGGCCTTCGAGCCCATGACGCGGTCGGGCCGGCCGTTCCCGCTCGATGCGCGCGTCGCCGAGCTGTCGACTGCCGAGCACCCGCTGGTAGAGCTTGGGCGGGCGCTGGCGCAGGCGGCCCCCAAGCTGGTGATCCTCGACGAGCCCACGAGCGCTCTGGGTCACGACGACGTCGAGCGTTTGTTCGCCGTGCTCCGCAGCTTGCAAAGCTCTGGCCTGTCCGTCGTCTACATCTCGCACTTTCTCGAGGAAGTACGGAGGATTGCGGACGACTATACGGTGTTGCGCGACGGTCGTAGCGTCGAGCGCGGCGCGCTCGGCAGCGTGAGCAACGAAGCTCTTGTCGCGTCGATGGCGGGCGAAAGCGTTGGCCCGCGGCTCCGGCGCGCGGGCACCCCGGGCGCCACGCTGCTGACCTTGCGCGCGCTGGCTGGGGAGCGGCTGCCCGTCGATGTGAGTCTCGAGCTGAAGCGAGGCGAGGTCTTGGGCATCGCGGGCCTGGTCGGCTCCGGGCGGACGGAGCTGCTGCGGGCGGTTTTCGCCCTCGATCGGGTGCGCTCTGGTGAGGTGCGCGTTGGAGCCTTCTCTGGTGCGGCAAGCCCCCAACAGCGGCTGCGGCAGGGCATCGGACTTCTGAGCGAAGACCGCAAGGGCGAAGGCTTGGCGACAGCGCTTCCGCTAGCGCACAATCTGACGCTCTCCCGCTTGCAGCCACTGCGACGGAGGGGGTTCTTATCCCCGCGCGCGGAGCATCAGCTCGCGCGAGCCTGGGTCACGAGATTGGGTATCCGCTGTCGCGACGTCGACCAACCCGTGGGTGAGCTCTCGGGGGGGAATCAACAGAAGGTCGCGCTGGCGCGCTTGCTCTACCACGACGTGGAGGTGCTCTTGCTCGACGAGCCGACGCGGGGCATCGACGTACGCAGTCGCCAGGAGGTCCACCAGATGATCGATGCGCTCTGCGCCAAAGGCAAAGCCGTGCTCCTGATCTCCAGTCAGTTCTCCGAGTTGCTCGCGGTCTGCGACCGCATTGCTATCCTGCAGCGCGGGGTGCTGGGGCCCGCGCGACCCGTCGCCGAGCTGGACGAGGCCTCGCTACTCTTGGCCGCGGGGGGAGCATGAAGCAGTGGCTGGCGCATCCCTGGCTCGGTCCCTTGCTCGCGCTCTTCGCGGTTTACGGGCTTTTCGCCTGGCTCGCTCCGGACACCTTCGTGGGCGCCATCAATCTAATGACCATGGCCCGGCAGACGGTGGTGGTCGCTCTGGCCGCCGTCGGCATGACCTACATCATCCTGCTGGGAGGTATCGACCTCTCCGTGGGCTCGTCGGTCGCGCTGACGACGGTGCTGGTGGCGCGGGCCCTGCAGCAAGGCGCTCCACCCCTGCTCGCCTGTGCGCTCGGCATCTTGGGGGCGACGCTCTGTGGATTGCTCAATGGAGCGGTGATCACGGCTTTTGCCATAACCCCGTTCATTGCGACGCTCGGTAGCATGAGCGTGCTACGGGGCGCCGCCAAGGGGTTATCGGACGAGCAGAAGATCGATGCCGACCCGCGGGGCCTCGAGGTGCTGATGGCAGCTCCGCCGCCGGGTCACGGCTGGCTACCACCCGGCGTCTGGATCCTCGCGCTGGTTGCGTTGCTTGCGGCTTTGGTCTTGCGCTACAGCGTCTTCGGGCGACACGTGGTGGCTGTTGGCTCCAACGAGCTGACGGCGCGCCTCTGCGGGGTTCCGGTGCGGCGCGTCAAAATCGGAGTTTACACCCTCGCGGGTGCACTGGCCGGACTCGCGGGCGTGATGGAGTATTCGACCCTCACCGTGGGTGACCCCACGGATTCGCTAGGATTGGAGCTCGAGGTCATCGCTGCCGTCGTCATCGGCGGTGGCTCGCTCGCGGGCGGGCAGGGGTCCATCCCAGGAGCCATGCTGGGGGCACTTTTGATGACGGAAATCAAAACTGGCTGCACTCATGTTGGCTTGCCCAACTGGGTTCAAGAGATCCTCACGGGAGTTATCATCGTTGCTGCGGTGGCCCTCGATAAGCTCCGCAAACGCTAACAGTGCGAGTCCGCGCTTCGCGCCCTTCAAAACTCAACTACTCGTCGCCAGTTGATCGCTCGATGTGGTACCCTGACGTACCGAATTCGAGGCAGGGTTGAACGATGAAACACGTGCGCCTTTTGTATCTGACGGCGTTAACCACGGGTCTGTGCGCGCTCCAGTGTGGGGGTAACCCCGAGCTGCCCGGTACGAATCCGGTGGCGGGCGCTTCGAGCGGCGGGCAAGCGGGGTCCGCGGGAAAACCGACGGGTGAGGGCGGCAGGATTATCGTGCCTAACGGCGGCGATGCCGGCGTTTGCTCGGGTGCCGGCTGTGGTAGCGGCGGTGAGGGCGGCGACGAGCCGCTACCGGCCTGCGGCGATGGCGCCGTGAACCAAGTCGGTGAGAAGTGCGACGACGGCAATGACGCGTCGGGCGACGGCTGCACCGGCAATTGCCAGCTCGAGGCCAACTTTGCCTGTCCCACGGCCGGAGAGCCTTGCGTCTCGACGGTTGAGTGCGGCGACGCAACGGTCAACGGAGACGAGCAATGCGACGACGGCAACGACCGCGCTGCCGATGGCTGCTCGGGCCGCTGTGAGCTCGAGGTCGGCTGGAGCTGTCCCTTCCCCGGGGTTGCCTGTGAGGCCGCCGCCTGCGGCGACGCCTTGATTGCCGGGTTCGAGCAGTGCGACGATGGCAATGCGCGGCCGGCCGACGGTTGCTCGGCTACCTGCCGCCTCGAGGATGGCTTCGGCTGCCCGATGCCGGGCGAGCCCTGCGCAAAGACCACCTGCGGCGACACGCAGCCAGAGGGCAGCGAGCGCTGCGACGACGGTAACTACGATCTCGGCGACGGCTGCACGCCTCTCTGCGACGTCGAGCCGAATTGTAGCGAAGGGCCGTGTTCGTCTTTGTGCGGCGACGGGCTGACCTTCGGCGAGGAAGAGTGTGACGACGGCAACACGCGGGATGGTGACGGCTGCGCTGCGACTTGCGAGATCGAGCACGGCTACCGCTGCAAGCTGCCCCCGCGGCCAGAGGCACTGAGGATTCCCATCGTCATCCGCGACTTCGATGGCTTCAACAGTCCGCGCGCGACGGCGCACCCCGACTTCGAGTTCCTGGGCCGCGGCACCGGCGTGGATCGGGGCCTAGCGCGCAACGTCAACGCTCCCGGCCCCCGTGGCGCCGATATGGGGCAGCCGGGCGAGACGTTCGTCATCAAGGACGCGGCGAACATGCCGGTCCAGAGCGTCTCGCTGGCGGGCAAGCCGGTGTATTCCAGGATCGACTGCGACAGGTCCGGCGAGGCAACGGACAGCCCAGGCTGCTCCATCACGACGCGTGACGCCGACTCTTTTCACGGTTGGTACACGGACGGTCCATGGGTCAAGGCAACGAGCGTGAAGCAGCTCACCCTCCTGAATGGAGCCTTCGACGCCGATGCCAACTTCTTGCCGGGTGGCAGTGGCTACACGTTCGACAGCCGCTTCATGATCATCGACGGTAGCATCGGGCGTACCCCCGGCTTTTTCCCCATCGACGAGCTCGGTCTCACGGGCAGGACGTGCGGGGCGCCTGGTGTGGCAGCCACGAACAACTTCCACTTCACGAGCGAGGTTCGCTACTGGTTTGCGTACGACGCGTCGCAGTCGCCCCCGCCCGAGCTACGCTTCAGCGGTGACGACGACGTTTTCGTGTACGTGAATGGGCACCTGGCGCT
>DASQDA010000395.1:0-8292 GCA_035634435.1 Polyangiaceae bacterium | reverse complement strand
GCGGTCGTGGTCGTCGCCTCGCTGGCAGAGACGCGGGAGTCGAGCCTGTCTCCGTCGACGGCCCCGGCGGGAACGCCTGCGCAACCAGGCAAGCCCGCGCCGAGCCCGTCAACCCCTGCCGGCCAGGCGCTCCCCCGCGCTCCAGCCTCCCCTTTGCCGAGGCGCGTGCCGCCAGCAAGAGTCGACGCGGGTCCGTCTGCCAGCGCCAGCTGGGGAGCGGAGCTCGCCGTGGGTGCAAGCGTTGGGGTTCTGCCGGAGACAGCGCTCGCAGTGAAGGGCGAAGCGAGCGCAACCTGGAACGACTTCGGCGTTGCCGCTTCTATTCGCTTTCTTCCGAGCGTGACTTCACGCGACGAGGCCGGACGCGGCGTCCAAGCGGATGCATGGGGAGCGCACGTCGCGGCACAGGCGCTGCCGCTCAGCCCGTTGATCTTGCAAGCTGGTGCGGCCGCGTACCGCCTCTCCGGCGTCGGCGTCGGCAGCCTCGTCAAGTCCACCGACGCGGTCTGGGCATTCGGCCCTGTCATCGGCATGAAGCTCTTGCCGCTGCGAATGAAGAGCTCGTGGATCTCCGTCGGCATCGAGGCGCAGCTGGAGCTGCTGCGACCCAGATTTGAGATCCTGGGCTACGGCGAGGTGTTCCGCGCGCCACCCATCTTGATTTCGGGATTCGTGGGCCTCGGCCATCACTTTTGAAGCGCTCGACACCAGGCTTCGGCGTCGAGTCGCTTCTGGACCCCGAACGAGGTGGGCTCTAGCTGCTTAGAAGATCGCCGGTCGCTACGGATGTTGAGGGAGAGTCAAGGCTGAGGCCTTCCGATGACCTCATCGGCTCAATGGTCCATGTGCGGAGCCCCGGATTCCTTCACCGGGATCGCAATCAGCGCTCCCGCCGACCTTTTTCGCTACATATCGCGCTACAAAGCGACAGCTGAGACGCCCGGCGCGGCCGCCGAACGGCCGCGGATCCGGACCGCTCGCACGAAGCGCGCAACGCTAGCGGTAGATTATGGACGCGCGCGCGTTACGTCCGTCACAGGTCGATGAGCAACAGTTCAGCGTCGCCTTCAATTTCCCCGTGATCTTCGCTCGTGACGTGCTGAGGACGGGAGATGGCGCCCTGCTTTGGGCTATCACCCAGCGGGAGCCAGAGCGGCGTCACCCGATCTTCGTCGTGCTGGATGGCGGCCTGGCCAACGCCAGCCCGGCGCTGCAGCCCGACCTGCTGAGCTACTGTCACCGCTATGCGGACCGCCTGGAGCTGCGAGGCGAGCCTCTGGTGGTACCCGGCGGCGAGGCCGTCAAAAACGATCCCCGCTGGGTCAGCGAGCTCCAAGCCGCGTTCGCGCGAGCGCGCCTCGATCGCCATGCCGTGGTTCTGGTGGTCGGCGGGGGAGCGGTCCTGGACGCTGCTGGCTTTGCGGCAGCCACGGCGCATCGCGGCCTTCGCCTCGTGCGGATGCCGAGCACGGTGCTGTCCCAGAGCGATGGTGGTCTGGGAGTCAAAAATGGGATCAACGCCTTTGGAGCGAAGAACTTCATCGGCACCTTCGCGGTTCCATTCGCGGTGCTGAACGACGCGGAGCTCCTCCGAACCTTGAGCCCAAGGGAGTCACGCGCCGGCATGGCCGAGTCCGTGAAGGTGGCGTTGCTCCGCGACCAGGAGTCCTTCTGAAGGCTATAGGGAGAAGCGGACGCGCTGCACGAGGGAAGCTTGGAGCCGCTCGCGACACTGGTGCGACGGGGTGGCGCGATCCACTTGGCGCAAATCCGCGAGGGAGGCGATCCGTTCGAGCTCGGAAGCTCACGACCGCTCGACTACGGACACTGGGCAGCACACAAGCTGGAGGTGCTCAGTGGTCACGAGCTGCGGCACGGCGAGGCCGTCGCCATCGGCATGTTGCTGGATGCGCGCTACGCGGAGCAGCAGGGGCTCTTGCCTTCCGAGGACCTCGAGCGCATTGCTCGCTTGCTTCGAAGGCTGGGGCTACCGGGTTATCATCCCGCTCTCGACCAGCGTATCGGGGGTGAGTTGACGCTGATGCGGGGTCTCGATGAGTTTCGCGAGCACCTGGGCGGAGCACTGACCATCACGCTGCTACGCGGCATCGGACGAAGCACCGAGGTCTCCAGTATCGACAACGAGCAGATGGCGCGCGCGATCGCCTGGTTGGGGCAACGCGCTCGAGACGCAGGCGTCAAGCGCGACTGAGCGCCCTTGCGTCGGTCGTGAACAGACGCTGCAGCTCTGGCGGCAAAGCGGGCAAAGGACGATAGGCGCCGCCTGGCCGTGCAACGGCGACGGTGTTCCAGAACAGCACGACACCGGGGCGCGGCGAGACAGGATGCTCTCCGCGCACCAGTGAAAGGGCACTCGCGAAAGCCTTCTGCGTGTAGGTTGGTTCGAGCTGGATACCGAAGCGCGCGGCCTCCCCAGCGGCTCGCTCCCCGGCAAGCGAAGGAGCTCCATAGCCGGCGCCGATCTGCGAATCGTCGATCACCAGGCGACCGAGCTGCAGGGGACGGCGCTCCCCGAGGAGCTTCAGACAGCGCGCCGCGAGGGCGCGGGTCCAGAGCGCGGCGAAGCGATTGCGCAGGGTGGAAACCGCTAGAATGCGAGCGCGCAGCTGCCGACGCGTCGCGCCCGCGAGACGCCCAGCAGCGGTTCTGCCCGACCCCAGCGGCACGACGATCCAATCCGGCTCGGGGAGCTCCCCCGCCTCAATCTGCAGGACGAGCTCGTCGAGCGCGAGGGCGTACGCGGACGCGCCGAGCGGTGTCGAGCCCCCGGGGGCCAGCACATAGTCACGCGGCTGATAGGCGCGAGCGAGGCTGGCGAGGGCGGTCAGAGCCGTCGCGCTCGGCCGCGCGTCGAGCCCAAAGCTCAGCGCGGCGCGCAGGTTACCTTCCGCGTGAGCGGTGTAGGGCTGCGGCGTCAACACCGCCGCGACCTTCACGTCGCACTCAGGCGCGAACCGCGCGAGCGCCAGCACGTGATGACTGCCCGCGGCGCCGACCGTGAGGATTCGTGGCGCCCCACGGCGCACCGCGTCTTCGAGCAGCAGCTTGGCCTTGCGCGTCTTGTTTCCGCCGTACTCCGGGTGCACGAGGCCGTCTTGCTTGACGAACAAGCGACCCGGCGCGCTCGTGAGGGGGCACGTCAGCACCGGGGATGGTAAGCGGAGCTCTAATCCCCGGCACACGTGCTTCGCCTGGGCACCGACGAGCGGCCTGCCAGAGCGCGCCTGAGCTCTAGCAAGCCGCAACCGGATGCGAACGAGGCGTCAGGATCCGTGCAGACGCTCGCGAAAGTGGACGAACGATTGTTGCAGCTCACGCGCCAGCTGCGCTGTCGCGCCCATGAGCGTCCCTCCCTCGGTGGAGGCGCGTTGCTCGAGCGAGTTGTACTTGGTCTCCAGCTGATCCCAAGCCGTCTTGGCGTCCAGCTGCGCCAGGTGAATCTTGAGCCGGATTTCGTCGCGCAGCTGCCGCAAGGTGTCCAGCTGGTGCTTCTCGTCACTGGTATCGTGCGCCGCATTCTCATTGGACTTGTTTGCGTCGGTGTTCACTGGGGCCTCCTGGTGATGCCGACAACCCACGTTTTGCGTGAATTCGTCGGGCAGAATGCCGCGTAGACTGCAAGGAGCGCGCCGAGGCGATGCTGGCTAGAATAGCGCCAAGTGGTCTGTCCTGATGCCCGATGTGTGTCGCAAAGGCGCGGCCTGTAGCTATATGGCCACGATCGCGCTGCCGGCATGAGGCATCCAATGCCACCTGTGGTCCCACCTTGGCCAGTAGCGGTCTGCCCGGTAGCCGAGGTCTGCGGCGGATGCCCACTGATCGCTCAGGACGCGGCGAGGCAACTCGAGCTCAAGAGCCGGGCGGTGAGTGAGGCCCTGGCGGCTGCCGGAGTGGTCATGCCGCGGCTCCAGTGGATGGGTCCCGGGCCGCAGCTCGGGTACCGCAACCGCGTGCGACTGCGCATCGAGCCCAGCGGCACCTTGACCTTCTTCAACCCGCACAAGGAAGCTGGCTGTGCCGTGCTCGAGCCAAACCTGCAGGAGCTCGTGTTCCGCGCTCGTGCGTTCGCCCGCCAGCACCCCGAGCACACGCGCGGATTCGCTCATCTCGAGCTCCGCGCGCGCGATGACGATGGCAGGTGGGGCGCGTGTCTCTCGCCGCGTCCTTCAGAGGGTGCGGTAGCCGAGGACACCGTGCGCAGCCTGCAAGGTATCGCTGAGAATCTCCTCGTCGCCGTGCACGGCCTGCATGTTGCCGAGGCAGTGCCGCAACAGCGACGCTGGCTCGCAAGTGACGTGTACGGTTTGCTGCCCGTCGACGCTTTCGTCCAGGTCAACACGCTGATGAACCGCGAGCTGGTCGCGACCCTGCGGTCGCTGGCAAGCGCGCACGGCGTTCAGAGTTTCCTCGATCTCTACGCTGGCTCGGGTAACTTCAGCCTGCCGCTGCTGCGGGAAGGAGCGCACGGCGTCGCCGTCGAGACGCACGGCTCCGCGACGGCCGCCCTCGCGCGCGCTGCTCGCTTGCAGCAGCTGGACGCCATCGAGATTGAAACAGCAGATGCGCCGCTCGCGGCGGAGCGTTTCGCGCAGGCCGGGCGCCGCTGGGATCTGGTGGTCATCGATGCACCCCGCGCCGGAGCGCGCCAAGGGCTCGCAACGATGGCGCGCCTGGCTGGGCGCCACATGGCACTCGTCTCCTGCAATCCCACGAGCCTGGCGCGTGACCTGAAAGCGTTGGTCGATGCTGGTTTCGTCATCCGCGAGCTGCGCCTCTTCGACATGTTTGCGCAGACCCGGCACGTGGAAGCGCTGGCATGGCTCACGCGCGCTTAGCTCCAGCGGAGCCCGCGGACGCAACTTGCGCCGCGAGCTCCGCTACACGCGGCTGGTGTCATCGATCGACGGCGCAGCCCTTCGCGCGCTAGGAGCCGTTCCTGGAGCCCGAGGTCGTGCTGTTCGACATCGGCGCAGAAGCGCTGCGCGCACCAGCACCGAGGTTGGTCGCACCCGTCGCGGGCGTGTTCCGCGTGCCGGACCCGCTGTGGCCGTGCTCGACTTCGTCGTCGCGCCCGAGCAGGCGATCCCCGACCTCCTGGACGAAGCCCTTGCGAGTGCGGAGGTGATTGTGCACGTCACGAACCCCGGCGATCGAGTCGCAGATGTCCTCGGCGCGATGCTTCGAACGCCGATCGGGTACGTGCCCCTCGAGCGTCACCTCGCCACCGCTGACGGTGACGGAGATGTCGCTCGCGTCGAGCTCGTCGTCTTCACTCAGGCGGTCGCAGACGTCCTCACGGATGCGATCATCGGAACGCGTATAGCCCTTCGGGCCCTTCCCGTAGAAGCCGCCCTGGCGCCGCGCGACAAGACCGGAGCTCTCCTGCTCGCGGGATCGCAGGAACGAGTTGGATCCATAGCCAGTGTTACCCTCGTTCCAGGCGTTGCGGTCTTCCCAGCTCGATTGCTGGTTCAGATTGCTGAAACGCCCTGCTTCGCGGCCGCGCTCCTGGTAGCCGGGGTAGTTGTACTGGCCCGCCCCCGGCGACTGCCAGTCGTGCCGCTGGGATTCGGCAGCGTACCCGCCCGCGTAGGGTCGATCCGCGCTGCCATGGCGGGAGCCGCGGTCGAAGGACTGCTCTCCCGTGTAGCGGACGCGACCCTGCTGATTGCCCGCGTACTGGCTACGTGGGTATTGTCGGCCCGAGTAGTCGCCGCCCGGGTACTGGCCGGCGTTGTGGTTGGGGTCGTGGGGGAAGTAGTCCTCATGGTTCCTGCCAGGGCTTCCATAACCATAGCCGCCGCCTCCGGAGCTAGCGTGCTCGCGTCCGCCGTACTCGCGGTCGTAGCTCGCCTCGCCGCGAGCACGATTGTCATCGGGGCTCTCCCAACGCTCGCTCGTGCGCTGTTCCCCGGCGTAGCGACGCTCGTCGCGATCTTGCTGCAAGCGGCGCAGACCAGCCTCATCGCGCTGCTGGCCCGAGCTGCGGCTGACGTTTTCACGACCCGAATAGTCTCTGCCGTACCGTTCAGTCATGCGTCCTCCTGTTGTCTGTGATCTTATGTGCGCGTCGCGCTTCCCAGACTGGCTGGCTGCGACTCGCGAGATAACGGAGGTCTGCAACTCACATGCCACTTCGCACGCACACACCCGCTGAGCATGCAGTTCGGCGTTCAGCGTGTAACGGACTGCAACTGCGCAGACCTCGAGGAAGTTTGCACGGTTACGCTTGGCGCTCGAGCTCGTCCGGCGAGGGAGCCGCCGCAGGTGAGCGGCACATGGGGCAATTGGGGACTAGCGAGGCGTCTCGCCCGTGGCGCGCTTTTATTCCGCGGGCCGACCTATTTGGTGCCGAACAGACGATCACCAGCGTCGCCGAGGCCCGGAACGATGTAGCCGTGGGCATCGAGCCCTTCGTCGATCGCAGCGGTGAAGACGGTGACGTCCGGATGAGATTCGTGGAGGTTCGCGAGCCCCTCGGGCGCCGCCAACATGCACACGAACTTGATGGAGCGGGGGCTCGCCGTCTTCACGCGCTCGATAGCGGCGACTGCGCTGTTGCCGGTCGCCAGCATCGGATCGACGATGATGACGTCGCGATCCGACATCTCGCCGGGAATCTTGAAATAATATTCCACCGCGCCGAGCGTCTCGGGGTCGCGGTAGAGCCCGATCTGACCGACCCTCGCGGACGGCAGAATCCGTAGCATGCCTTCGACCATACCCGTGCCCGCGCGCAGAATGTTCAACAAGACGACCTTCTTGCCGTCGAGCAGCGGAGCTCGCATGCTTGCGAGCGGCGTCTCGATGTCGTGGTAGACCAAGGGCAAGTCCCGCGTCACCTCGTACGCGAGCAGCATGCTGATCTCCGCGAGCAGCGTGCGGAACGAGCTCGTGCTCCGCTCTTTCTGGCGTAGCAACGTGAGCTTGTGCTGCACGAGGGGGTGGTCGATAAGAGTGACCTTGGGGGCCGTGGGAGGCGCCGAGACTGGATGCGTCATTCAGAACACCGTTCCGTCGCTGTATACGTGAAGTGGAGGGCTGCCGTCGGCTCGCCTTTCGAGGGCTATGGCTCGACCGGCGCTCCAGGTGCCCCCTTCCAACACCCGCGCGAGCGGGAGCTCATCGGCACCGAGTCGCAAGAGCGAGCGGACGCGGTTGGCGGTTTCGTCGAGCAGCGCGACGGTGAGCGCACGCCACTCGATCACCCGATCCGAGCCCACGTCCTGCGGCTGCAGCAAAGCGTCGGGGTCGGTGGGAACCAACACACCCGCGTCCACGAAAAGCCCTCCGTTTCGGTACTCCGCCAGGCCCGTGAGCTCGTCGACGCCCTCGATCCGAATGCCAGCGGCCTCGAGCGGCTCCAAGAGCGAATAAGTGAGCCACTGCGAGAGCTTGTGGAATGGAACCAGCCCCAGCGTCGAGTGCCGCCACGTGTCACCCAGATTTCTGCCGGCGCAGACCTCCCGCCCCGGCCAGATGGGTCCCAGGGCGTCCAGCACGGCCGCAAGCACCGTCGCCGCCCGCAAGCTTCCCCCGTTTGCTGTCTGCACCACATACGAGGCGAGCCTGCCGAGCCGCAGCTCGGGGCCGAAGTAGCGGGGCGACCCGCGAACGACCTCACCCAGCCGTCGCAGCAAGGCCGCTCGCCCCTGCAGACCGACCATCGGGTTTTCAGGGCTGACCTGAAAAGCGCGTGCCAGGAACAAGGCGTCGACGCGCTGCAGCCCGCTCGCATCCACACGCAGCTGTCCCGGCGACGCCGAGAGAGCGCCACTCATGAAGAGCTCGTAGCTGGCGACCGCCAGGCCTTCGGAGCGCGCGTAAACAGCGCCTCCCGGCTCCCGGTAGGACCAGCGCGCGCCGGCGCCGGCGTCGAGCAGCACGCTGGTGATCGTTAGCTCGAACGCGGCGCACAGCCGCTCCTCGGCCCCGACAGTCTGCAGGCGCTGGGCGAGCTCTGCCGCGCGATCCTTGCCGCCGGCAGCGAAATGTCGCCAGCGACTGTGATAGGGAATGCGTCGGACGTCTGGGTAAGCGCGCTCGATGGTGCGAACGACACGTTCGGCGACCTCCGGCAAACGCTCGTCCCGCAAACGCCAGTGCTCGAGCTGTCCCGCTGCGCAGCGCTCGAGCACGCAGCGAGCACGCTCACGAACCGTGCTCGCCGACATCAGGGCCAGACACTCGGCCTCCTCATCTGCGGGCGCGATCCCTTCGACCTCACTCATCGATCGCGCGACCCTTGGGCTTGGCCAGCTCGTTGCCGTC
>DASQDA010000394.1:0-1548 GCA_035634435.1 Polyangiaceae bacterium | reverse complement strand
CTTGCCGAGCCGGTACTCACCCGCCATACGGCCGGCGGTGTCGCCACCCGCTCGCGCCGGTTTAGAAGGAGTCGCTGACATCGTCGGCGCGGCGACGATACCACGTCACCGACGCTTCCGAGGCGGCGCGCCTCGACGGCCATGCAGCCAGCCGGTGCGCCGCCGGCCCTTTAGCCGAGCTTGCGCTTGGCCGCCGCCGAGCTTGCGAGGGACATGCTCCAGCGCCTCATCATGGCTGCAACGTTCCGACGCTCGTCTCACGGAGCGCTGCCTCGAAGGCGTCCGCATCCTTGTACAGGCGCATTCGCTCCCCGAGGCCCGTGACTTCGCGGACGAAGCTCGCGGTCAGCTCGACGAAGCGCGACCCGGTGAGCATGTGCAGGCGATCGAATCGAGCTTGATGCTCCCGCAAAAAACTCGCCCAGGCGCCGCTCACGTCCACCGAGGGGCCGCTCGCCGCGCGCGCATCCACGAAGATCTCGAGCTCGGACGCGGCGGTGAGATGCCGCGCGAGCTCGCGCAACGGCGCGTCCCCGAGCTCTCCGACGTCGCGACCCGTGATCGTCACCAGCACCGCGCGTGCATGGGGCCGAGCGACCGATATGGTGCCATGTATCGCCTCGAAAACGACGGGCTCCGTGAGCATGACTCGAGATGATGAAGTTGCGACTCACCAGACGCAAGCACGCACTTGCCGCCAGAGGAACGCCAACGGGCAAAGTTGCCGCAAAGCTCGTGCAAGACCGTGCAGATTCGCCGTGCCGGCGTTCCGATGCCAAAGTCGCCGCTCCGCCGAAAGGAATCCGAATTGAGCCGCCGCATCCTCGTCGCCGATGACGACGGTCACATCCGTGAGGTCGTGCGCTTTGCCTTGACCCAGGCCGGCTACGCCGTGACCGAAGCGGCCGACGGACGCGCTGCTTGGGCAAGCTTCGCGGCGGGCGCGTTCGATCTGGTGGTTCTCGATTTGATCATGCCCGAGTTCGACGGCTTCGAGGTGTGCCGGCGCATTCGCGCTGCGAGCCGCGTGCCCGTCATCTTTCTATCGAGTCGCGACGAGGAGCTCGATCGCGTGCTTGGCCTCGAGCTCGGCGCCGACGACTATGTCACCAAGCCGTTCAGCCCGCGCGAGCTCGTGGCCCGCGTCAAGGCCGCGTTGCGCCGCTACGAGGAGATCCTCTCGCTCTTACCGGCTGCGCACGCCGGCGCTTCAGTTGCCGCCGAGCTCATCGCGCACGCGGGCATTCGCATCGACCTGCGCCGCCACGAGTGTCACGTGGGCGACCAGCTCGTGGTGCTCACCGTCTCCGAGCTCGGCCTGCTGCGTGCCTTGCTCGAGCACCCTGGCCGCGTGCTCCGTCGCGCTCAGCTGGTGGAGATGGCCTATGGCGACGGCCACTTTCTCTCTGACCGCACGGTGGACAGCCACATTCGCCGCGTCCGCCAGAAGCTCGCCCTGGCCGGCGCCGACCCAATCGAGACCGTGTACGGCGTCGGCTACAGGCTCAAGGACGAGACGTGAGACGGCTGTCCATTCGCTGGCTCCTG
>DASQDA010000393.1:0-1655 GCA_035634435.1 Polyangiaceae bacterium | reverse complement strand
GAGCCCTCCAGCTTGTGCTCGCGGATCGGAGGGCGCGCGCAGGCGTTGTGCCGGGCTCGAGCCGTCGAACCCCGGTTTCGCCGCGGTTCGCCGGGGGTTGTCCCGACGTGGGCATCACCCCACGACGGCTCGAGCCCGGTACGCAGCAACCGCTACGCACGGTCACGCTGACACCTTCCCTTTCGCCGGCCGCTGCGCCGCGCTGACGCTCTTCGCAACGAGCTCGGCGAGCTCAATTGCGCGCCGCGGTGCGAACGCGCCTCCGTCGAGCACTGCGATGGCCAGACGGCCCACGTCGGTCGTCTCGAGGCAGCTCCGAGCGAAGAGCCGGAGCCTGCTCGACTCGACTACGTCGCCCTTGGCAGCGGCGAGCAGCAACGCGCGCGCCTCGCTGTTCAGCAGCGCGAGCGGGTTAGAATCGAGCGGAGCGGCTTCGAACCCCTCTAGTCTGCCGTTTTGACTAGTGGGATTCGGTAACTCTGCGGAATCTGAGGATTTGTGCGAAGGGGGGGACTTGAACCCCCATGGGAATAACCCCGCTAGCACCTCAAGCTAGTGCGTCTGCCAGTTCCGCCACCTTCGCGAGTCGTGTCTGAGTCTTGTCGTGGGTTCCGAGAGTGAGGTTGGTGCTCGTCCGTCGGCGGGCTGAGGGCCAAACCGAGGGGCGATGGCGAGGGGGTCTACCTCACGGGGGGCGAGGTCGGCAAGCCCTTAACGCGTTTGCGCGGGGTTGGGTGCACGCCGAAGCCGGGCACCGGGCCAGGGGGCCCGGAGGGCGGCTGGCGGCGGCAGCTTAGCCGACCGCGCTTTCGGGGGCGATGCTGTCGCCGAGGCGCTGAATGCGCTCGAGCAGCAGGCGTCCCATGACGTCGATGACCTCGCCCATCTCGAACGGCTTGCGTACCCACGCGGCGACGTCCCGCTCCATGGCGTCCGGGACCCCACTGGCAACGCCGCTGATGAGGATGATGACGATGCCCGGGTTGGTCTGGCGCAGGCGGGCGAAAGTCGCCGCAGCCTGATCACCAATGGGCGAGAGATCGATAAGAGCGACGTCGTAGGTGCCTCGCACCATGGCGGCGTCGAGCTCGGCAGCCGAGGCGACGAGGTTGGTCTGCGCGCCGCGTGCTTCCAGGGCCAACTCGATCAGAGAACGCACCGCGGCGTCGTCCTCGACTACGAGCACCCGTGCGCCACGCACACACGCACCCGGCGCGCGCTGCGGCCTGACGCTGGAGCGCGCCTCGGCGGCCGGCCAATGCAACTCGAAGCACGCCCCCGGACCGCTCGGCGCGACAATTAAATGCGCGCCGTGGGAAGAGGCGAGCGCGTGTGAGTGTTTGAGACCAACACCAGCACCGCCGCGGCGGGTGGAAACAGGACCCTCGAAAATTGTCTGCACGCGCTCCTCCGGAATCCCCGGGCCCTCGTCGCGCACGGCGAACACCAACTCAGAGCCTTCTTCGTCGAGCTTCAGGGTCACGCTACGGCCCCGAGGCGTGAAAGCGATGGCGTTGAGCAGAAGGTTGGTGAGGATCTGAAGGGCAGCGCCGACGTTGCTGATGGAACCGTGGCCCGCGTCAGCGCAGTCGACGATGAGCTCGACGCCGCGCCTATTTGCTTCGGGCGTGACCCCCGTGATGGCAGTTCTTGCC
>DASQDA010000392.1:0-2354 GCA_035634435.1 Polyangiaceae bacterium | reverse complement strand
CTCGTCTTGTCACTGCGCGGTCACGCTTACGAGGAACGGGAGACTGACGGTCAGACGATCTTGTCGGTGTTGTCGCGACCCAACCCACCGCGCGTGGGCGACGCCAGCAGCCCCGAGCAAATCCGGACCCTGTTCGGGCTGAGCAAGAAGGCCTTCAAGCGTGCGGTAGGTGGCCTCTTGAAGCGCGGGGAGGCCAGTCTCGACGCAGAGGGCTACGTGGTGCCGAGCCGCCTCGCGGCCCGCGCTGCGACGCCGCGAACGTCGAAGAGCTGAGCTCCCCCGGCGTTTTTTCCCGCCAGGGCGTGCCAGCCCGCGCCGGTTGGTGCAGGCTCGAGCGGTGGTCGCTCGCGTTCTGATTTTGGGTTGTGGCTACGCAGGTGCCGCGTTCGCGCGCCTCGCTCGGGAGCGCGGCGCCGAGGTGCTGACCACGGTGCGCAGCGAAGCCCGCGCCCGCGCGCTGGAGGCCGAAGGATTTCGGGTGTTGGTTGCTCCCGAGCTCGATGGCGGCGTGGCGCACCACGTCGACACGCAGACGCACGTGCTGATTGCCTTCCCGCCAGACGGGACGACGGACGCGCGCATTGCGGAGGCTGTCGCGTCGGCCGCCGCGGTTACTTACCTGTCGAGCACCAGCGTCTACGGCGAGCGCAGCGGCCGCATCGACGACACCGTTGCCTTGCCCGAAACCCCCAGCGCGAGCGAGACGCGCCGCCTCGAGGCCGAAGCCGTGCACCGGCTCTATGGCGCTACGACCCTGCGCTGCCCCGGAATCTATGGACCGGAACGCGGGCTTCACCGGCGCATCATCGCCGGGCAGCATCGCATCCCCGGCGATGGCAGCCGCACCTTGTCGCGCATCCACGTCGAGGATCTCGCCAGCTTCATCTGGGCCTCACGCGACGTGAAGGGCGAAACGTTCGTGCTCGGCGATCTCGAACCGGCAGCGCACATCGAGGTGGTCCGCTTCGTTTGCAGCAGCTACGGCGTGCCGCTCCCGCAGAGCGTGCCCCTTTCCGAGGTGCCCGTCAGCCTGCGCGCCGACCGCCGCGTCGACGCGTGGCGCGCCTTGCAGGCTCTGGGAGTGACGCTGCGCTACCCGAGCTTCCGCCAGGGCATGGCTCCCGATGCCACACGCGGCAGCTGACGCCGCGCCCGCGGAGCGAAAGGCCGCTACGCTAGCGGATCAGACCTGAAACAAGCTTGAAAGCTGGCGTTCCTGCCTGCTCCAGCCAATCGAAGGCGACGCTCTCGGCACTGCTGAGCACGGCGCCGCTCCGCTCGCAAAGCTGCAATCCAACTTCTCGCTGGTCGTCGCGGCGCGAGACGACCCCATCGACGGGAACGTACACCGCGTAACCGGCCCGCGCGAGATCACGAACGCTCTGAAAGACACACACGTGTGCCTCCATGCCCAGCACGACAACGCTGCGCGGCTGCACCTGCTCGAGGGCGGCCCGCAGGGGCTCGCTGGACCAGGCGCTGAACCCCAGCTTCTCGAAGCGCGGAGCCGACGCACGATCGAGGAGCCCAGCCACCGCTTCGAGCGTGCGCCCGAGACCCCGCGGATACTGTTCCGTTGCGAAGACATGCGCGCCGAGCGCCTGGCCGCCCTCGATCAGAATGCGTGCTGCGCGCACCAGGTCCGCCATGCGGGTCCGAGGCATGGCGGTCGACAGCCGCTCCTGCACGTCGACGACGAGAACAGCCGTCTCGCTTGGCATCAGACGCTCCAGCATGCAGGCTCCTCACCACGACGGACGGCGGCTTCAACGGGCCAGCTGCAGGACCTCACTGCCCGCCAGCAAGAAGCAGCCCACCCCATAGTCTTCGAAGTTTGGGGTCACATCATAGCCGAGCGTCGGTGTGTTGTCGCACGGCGCGGCACCGGTCGATTGCACCCACCCCAAGAAGCCATTGGGGTGCAGGGCGGTCCGAATCAAACCGTTCCAGGCCTTGACCAGCACCGGCGCGTAAACGGCGTGGTCGAGCAGGCCGCGGCGGATTCCCCAGGCCATGCCGTAGGCGAACAACGAGGTGCCGGTGCTTTCCGGTCCGTCCTCGCCGCGTTTACCGATGCTCTCGCAATGCATCGGATTGATGAGACTCTCGTTCCAGAAGCCATCTGGTCGCTGGATGGGTACCAGCGCGGCCGCCATCGCGCGAAAGTCGGCTTCGTACTGAGCGCGGTGCGCGTCGGTTTGGGGCAAGACCTCGAGAACGCGAACCAGCGCCGCGAACACCCAGCCGTTACCGCGGGACCAGTAGATGTCCTGCCCGTTCGGCGAACGCGTGTACACACCGCCTGGGTTGAAGTTGGCGTCGCGCCACCAAAGCCCCGCCGCTTCGTTGAAGAG
>DASQDA010000391.1:0-9518 GCA_035634435.1 Polyangiaceae bacterium | reverse complement strand
CGTCGGCCCGATGGTTCGCCGACTATCAAGGTTCTCGATTTCGGCGTTGCCGCTGCCTTCAAGGGCGACCCACTCTCTCCCAAACACACGCCCGCCAGCGGGTTCTTCGACCAGGACATGGCTTTCGACTCGCTCGCCTATACGTCCCCCGAGCAAGTCAGACGCCGCGCGGAGATCGACGGTCGCGCCGACATCTGGGCTCTGGGGTGCATCCTGCACGAAATGCTCAGCGGCTTTCCAGCGTTCAGGTCGGACACGGCCTCGGGGCTCCTGGCCATGATCGTGGCTGACGATCCGGTCCCGCTCACCGCGTTGCGCTCCGACGTGCCACGCCGCGTAGAAGCCGTAGTGCTGCGCTGTCTAGCGAAAGACCGTGAAGCACGCTTTGCGAGCTTGGCCGACTTGGTTGCAGAGCTGAAGCCGTGCGCGTCGCCGGATGCACAGAGCTCCGCTGACCGCGTCATCCGCACGCTCGGACGCGGCAAAGCCGCGCTGCACGCGGGTCCTTCGCGCGCAATGGTCCATATCGGGCCGGCGCAGAGCCCTGCGGTGACCCTTGTCGATCGCAACTCGGTCAAGTTCCAGCTCATGTGGTCGACGGCGCTCGTGGCTTTCGGCCTCGTGGGCGGAGTCATCGCTGGCGCCATCCTGACCCGCGCACCCCAGGCTGCCGGCGCGTCCATGAGCACGGCGCCGCCAGCGACACCCCGCGAAACTGCGGCGGCTCCATTGGAGCACGCTGGTTCCGCGCTGGCTACCGAGGTTGCCCCGGGCGCACCGCCGGGCAACGGCGTTTCGCCCATGCCAGCTGTTGTCGCTCCACCGGACGCACGAGCCCTCGTCGCTGCTTCGCCGCCGATCACTCTGCCGTCGCTGCCGATGGCGCCGTCAGTCCCGGCACCCACCAATCCCCGTCCGCGTCAGCAGGTGCGAGCTGTAGCTCAGCCCGCCGAGTCCGAGCGGGCGCGGAGCGCTGCAAAGGACCCTAAGGGCGGGCGGGGCGAGCGCTCCAGCACCGCGGAGGATCTGTTCGACGACGTACGTTGAGCTAAACGCCGTACTTCTTCAGCTTCTCGTACAAGGTCGAAACGGCGATTCCGAGATGCTGGGCGGCGAGTGCTTTATTGCCATTGGTATGCAGGAGCGTCTGCTTGATGGCAGCTCGTTCGATGCGTTCCAGTGTCTGCCCCGCCAGAGGCAGGCGCTCCAGGAGCGACGCCTCGTCTGCACGCGCCAGGAGCGGCAAGTGCTGAAGCTCGAGCACCCCGCCGTTCACCGCCGGCAGCGCACACGCGAGCACGCTCTTGAGCTCGCCGACGTTGCCCAACCAAGGACGCGACCTGAGCTCGTCGTAGACCGCCGGGGCAACCGCGAGCCCAGGCCGACCCAGAGCTTCCAGTAATCGGGGGACGAGCCGCGGAATCTCCTGGAGGCACTCGCGCAACGGCGGTACTTCGACGAGCGCCGTCGCCAGGCACAGGTAGAGACCCTGCCGGAAGAGCCCGGCCTTGAGCAAGACTTTCAAGTCACTGGTGCTTGCACTCACGACGCGCACGTCGACGTGACGCGCCTGGGATCCTCCCACGCGTTGCAGCAAGCGGTCGACGAGCGTGCGCTGGAGCCGAGGCTGCAACTCTAGAGGAAGCTCGCCCAGCTCGTCGAGAAAGAGCGTGCCACCGTGCGCCCGCTCGATGGCACCCGCTTGAGCTACCAGGGCCGTCGACGCCCCCGGTTCGTGCCCGAAGAGCTCGCATTCGCCAAGGTACCCCGCCACTGCTCCGCAACGGAACGCCACGAAGGGGCCCTGCGCACGCGCGCTCTGATCGTGCACAGCGCGAGCGAGCACCCCCTTGCCGGTGCCTGTCTCCCCCATCAACGTGATGGAGACGTCAGTCAGCGCCAGCCGCGCGAGCAATTGCCGCACCTGCTCCATCTTGTCGATCGAGCTGCCGCCATTGCTCCGCGCTGACGCCGAGGAACGCCGCGCCCGCGAGGACCGCGACCGCGCGGGGCCCGGCACCTCCGCGGATTCGCCATCATCATCGTTGTCGATGCCCACGGTTTGCTCGAGCCAGGTTGGTAAGAGTGGCATGCTCATATCAGTTGCCCGTCGAGCAGCGTGTTACGTTTTGACACGCAGTGACTCGTTCTACGTGCACGGCTGGCAGGCAACGTCACCGCTCCGCGCGACGCATGATAACGTCACGTTAAATCGCGCGAGACGTCACACTGGCGCGTACCCCCGCTGCTATACGCGGTGGCTCCGATGCTTTCTCGTGGCTCAGGACGCGCAGCACCGTGGAGGCAGTCACCTCGCATTGCTCTGCTTCTTGCCGCTGCCCTGGGCTCGCTTGGTACCTCGCCGCTACATGCGGCCGAGACGGTGGATGCAGCTCGGGCTAAGTCCTACTTCGCAGAGGCTCGCGCCCTCGTGGCGGAGAAGCGCTACCAAGAGGCCTGCCCGCGCTTCGAGGCCAGTCTGAACCTGGTCTACGGCGTCGGGACCATGTTCAACCTCGCGGATTGCTGGGAACAGGTTGGGCGAACCGCGAGCGCCCTGCTGATGTTTCGGCGAGTTGCGGCCACCGCGAAGACGAACGGTGAAGACGAGCGGGCTCGCGTCGCGACCGCGCGGGCGGCAGCCTTGGAGCCAAGAGTGCCGAAGCTGCGCATCAACGTCGCGTCTGCGGGTGACATCGAGATCAAACGAAACGGCGAGCGGGTACCCGACGCGGACCTGCAATCGCCGGCATTCGTCGACCCTGGGAAGCACAAGGTTCTTGCGTCGAGCCCTGGCAAGCGGCCTTGGTCCTCGGAGCTGATCATCGCGAGCGACACTGTGCTCGTGACCGTGACCGTGCCGCCGCTGGAAGAGGTGAACGCAGTAGCGCCGCCACGCACCGAAATACCCATTGCAGGCGCGGCACCGCCCACTCAGACGCTGGACGCGGCGCCCGCGCGGCCGTTGATCTTCCCGCCGGACTCCCCGCCCCGCAGCTCACCGGCATTGCGGAATCTGGGTCTCGTGATCGGCGGCGCAGGAGTGGGCGCACTGACCGCGGGAGTGGCCTTCGCTCTGCAGTACCGCTCGAACGACCAAGACGCCCGGGCGGTGTGCCCGCAGTCCAGCGGCTGTACGCGCGCTGAAGTCGCGCAGCACGCCGGGTTCGTCGGCGACGCCCGCCGCGCCCGCACGCTGGCGTACGTGGGGTTTGGTGTTGGCGCGGCCGCCCTGAGCTCCGCGGCAGTTCTCCTGCTGTGGAAAGTCGACGGCGAGCCCACCTCACTCAGCGCTAACGCGGGGCTCTTGCCCAGCGGAGCCTGGGCAGCCGAGCTGGTCGGCAAATTCTGAGAAAATCGATGCGCACCGTCGCCTTCCGTCTCCGGTTTGCGGTCACCCCGCTGGTGCTGCTCTTGCCTGCGCTTGCTGCGGCCTCGGCAAGCTACCCGCTCGTCGTGGAATCGACCTGGGACGTGAAGCTTCTGGCGCCGGACGGTTGCCAGCTGTGTCACCAGGGCAAGGAGGGGCGCGCCGGGACTGCCACTCAACGCTTCGCGAGAACGCTGATCGACGAGTACCAGCTCGGGGGTGGAAACGTGCCTGCCTTGCGCAGCGTGCTGCAGCGGGCGCGGGCGGATGCAACGGACAGCGACGGCGATGGCACGCCGGACTACGATGAGCTGATTGCCGGCACGGACCCCAACGTCTTTGACGAGGTCGATGTCATCGGTGGCGAAGGCGGGAGCGCGACTGAGGGCGGCGCAGGTGGCGGCTCGGCGGATGACGGCTCCGGCTCTGGCGGCCGACCCGCCGTTGAGCGCCCGCCAGCCAGCCCTGCTCCCAGCTTCCCAGCGCTCGAGAACGGTTGCGCCGTGAGCGCGGCGCCGCGCGGTACGGCTCCCGGGCAGGAGCCGGGGACCGCGCATCTCCTATTCACCGCGCTGTCCTTGGCGCTGGCGCTCCGCAGGCTCACTTCTCACGCACGATGACGTGAAAGCCGAACGCAGTCGTGACGACGTCGGAGATGCCACCTGGCGCCAGCGCGAACGCCGCGTCGCCGAAGTTCTTTTCCGCGTGGCGCTGCGTGAAGTTCGCGAACCGCCCCTTCCGTTCCTTGGCGCCTGGCTCATCCGAGTACTCGGCGACCAGCGCGCCAAAGTCCTCGCCCTTCCGTGCGCGCGCCAGCGCCTCTTCGGCGCGCTGCTTTGCTTCCTCGCGAGTGCGCGTCACCTTGTGGTGCCGACCGAGCGGCGTGTCCTTGTGGGTGACCACCAGGTGCGCCACCGTGATCTTCCGCTCGTTTGGGCGCGCCGCCGTGACGCTGGTAAGAGACGGTGACGATGCGGTGGGCGCGGCCGGCGTGTGTGCGTTCATGGGGGGAGCAATCCTGGCTGGTACTTGGCTGGTGACCGCCCGGCGCGGCGAAAGCGTGGCTGGAAACGTTCCGAGCCCGCCCGCGACACCGGCGCCGATGAGCACAACGAGCGCCACCGAAGCGGCCCATGCTGGAAGCCCAGCTTCTGAGCTCTGGGCGGTCACACTTCGGACCAAGCGCCCCACAGGCGCGCCGGCAAGGCTGCAAACAGGATCACCAGCGCGACCGTGGGAAATCTTCGTCTCATGTGGAAGCTCCTCGAGCGTGCCGGACTCTCCCCGCTTTCGATTAAGATCGCGTGCGCTCGCCGCAACTTTTCAGTGTCGAAACCGTCGCCTGCGCGCGTCCTCAGCCGTACCGGATCCAACGTTACTGATTTGTTTGGGTGCCCACAAGGAGACGAGCGCGCCGTGCGACGTGCTTCACCGTGGGCACACACGGCATCCCGAGAGCGCCATTGGTGCCGCGCCTGGCCGGCGCTTCATCAGCGGAGCTCCTGGTCAACGCTTGAAACGCCGCGCGGCTGTGCAGCAGCGTTCGGCCTAGCGCGCGACACTCCCACGCCTGCTCATGCTGGGCCCTCACCTCACACCCGCGAATCACGTCGAAGTGCTCGCGCGCCAAGTCGCACCAAGTAGGGGCTGGCCAAGCTCGTGCGTGAGCTGCATCCACCCCTCACGTACCGTACCAAATGGGCGGTAGACCGCGAGGTATTCGTGCGCGACGCAGGACGCTGCAACTACATCGTCGAACGCGCGGAGCGGTGCCCGCTCACAACGCCATCGCCGCCGAGGAAGACTTCGGACGAGCCGTGATCAATTGCAAGCGTCACCCGGCGAGGCACGACTCATCACGCGCCGTCCACCGATTACGAAAGCAGCTCGATGAACCAACAACGTAGCGCGCGAGACCCACACGGCTCCGCCGGCGGCCTGCTCGCCGCCATCGGCTCGAGCTCTCGAAGGCACATTCCGATGGCGCTTGCGCAGCACCCCGGTGGCAGAATTGACTTCGCGCCGAACTGTTGCTGGTGACGCGCTCCGCGGCAACGTAGCCTTCATCCCCAGTCTACAAGTCGTATGCGAGGAGCTAAGCATGCATGTTCTGATCATCGGCGGTAGCGACGCGGGCATCAGTGCCGGCCTTCGTGCGCACGAGCTCGATCCATCGGCTGAAGTGACCATAGCGCTGGCCGACGACTATCCCAACTTCAGCGTGTGCGGGATCCCCTACTACATCAGCGGCGAAACACCGGATTGGCGGATGCTGGCGCACCGAACCGAGTTCGGAGGGATCAACGTGCTCCGAAGTCACACGGCCAACAGCATCGATGCCGTGGCGCGAAGTGTAGACTTGGTTGCTGACGGATGCGAGAAGACACTGCGCTACGATCGACTGGTCGTCGCAACGGGCGCGAGCGCTCTGTGCCCAGACCTGCAAGGGCACGAGCTCGACGGCGTCTTTTCGCTGCGTAGCATGGGCGATGCGTTCGCCGTTCATGCCTACCTCGAGCGACGGCCGCGCACGAAGGCCGTGCTGGTCGGGGCCGGCTACATCGGCCTCGAGATGGCCGACGCCCTGACCGCGCGTGGGGTCGAAGTGACACTCCTCAGTCGGAGCGCCACGGTTCTGCCGACACTCGATCCGGAGCTGGGTAAGCTGGTCGGGGCGGAGCTCCAGCGACATCACGTGCGAGTGTGTGCTGGCGTGACTGCGACGAAGATTGAGCGCCTTCCCAGCGGGGCCGACTGGCCGCTGTCCGTCCGCGACTCGGCAGGCGGCGTTCATGCTGCTGATCTGGTAATTCTGGCGGTTGGCGTTCGACCTAACAGCGAGATTGCGGCCTCTGCTGGCGCACAGATCGGCGCGAATGGCGCGATCGTCGTGACGCGGGCAATGCGTACCAGCTTACCCGACGTGCTCGCGGCCGGGGATTGCGTGGAAACGCTGCATTGCCTGCTCGCTCGTCCTTGCTACATCTCGCTCGGCACGATTGCTCACAAGCAAGGTCGCGTGGCGGGCGAGAATGCGGTGTGCCGTGACAGGGAGCGGCTGTTCGCTGGTACCGTTGGCTCGCAAAGCCTGAAGGTTTTCGACCTTGCGATTGCGCGCACGGGGATCAGCGACTCCGAAGCGCGGAAAGCGGGCTTTCACCCGTTGACAATCCAGACAGAAGCGCACGATCACAAAGCCTACTATCCCGGGGCGGTGCCGCTGCAGCTTCGCGTCACCGGTGACCACACCACTGGGCGACTGCTGGGAGCGCAGATAGTCGGCGCCAAGCAGGCAGAAATCTCGAAGCGCCTCGATGTGCTCGCAGCCGCGCTGTTCCAAGAGCTGACGGTCGAAGAGCTCAACGACCTGGATCTCAGCTATACACCGCCGTTCAGCAGCCCATGGGATCCGATACAGATAGCCGCGCAAGCGTGGACCCGAGCACAAGGTAAGCATATGCGCTGAAGGTGCCAAGAACCGGCGCCGTCTTCTTCTATGCCACTCTGCTTCTTCAACCCCGCGGTGACAGCCCCTGCCCCTTGCCGGTAGTGTGAGCCACGTGGGTTCGGCGTGTCCAGGGGCCGGTCGTTTCCGGTGCCTCGACGGCTGCTGTTCGTCAGTGTGGCAATTGGGACCAGTCGTTCGGCGACAGCGCGCTTGAAGCGCAGCGCCTTGCAGGTGCCAGGCCTCGTCACGCAATCATCACAGTCTTGACGTCCGGGACGCATTTTCGCCGTGCTAAGCGAGGTGCGAGGAGATCTGCACATGCCGAACCTACGTCGAGCCAGTGTTTCGTCATTGAACGTCGCCGCGCTGAGCCTGCTCTTCATGGGCTGCGCCCTTGAAGCTGCTGAGGAAGCAAGTGTTCTCGTTCCGAGCGAAGCGGCAGATGCCGAGAGCTCGGCGCTTCACGGATCCCGCGTTCACGCCCACGCCAGTGTGGGTCGCGCGAAGAACGTTATCCTTTTCGTCGGGGACGGCATGGGCGTATCCACCGTTAGCGCGACGCGGGTGCTGTCCGTCGGTGTCGACGGCAATCTGGTCATGGATCAATTGCCGTACTCGGGTCTTTCGCGCACGGCAGACGCGGATCACATCACACCCGATAGCGCGAGCACCATGACCTCGATGATGACCGGGACGAACACCAACTCTGGCGTGGTTGGGCTCGGACCTACGACGGAGTTCGGCGACTTCAACGGCGACGGCGACGGGCCACGCCTCACGACGTTGCTCGAGCAGGCAAAGCAGCGCGGCATGCGAGCGGGCGTCGTTTCGACGGCGCGTGTCACGCACGCGACCCCGGCCGCCTGCTATGCGCACATCAACAACCGTGACAACGAAGCCGCCATCGCTTTGCAGGCGCTCCCGGGCGACCCTAGCTACAATACGGCGCTCGCCTCCGGGCTGGATCTCATGCTCGGTGGTGGACGGCAGTTCTTCGTGCCTTCCACCGTCACGGATGAGGAGGGCGGCCTGGGCTCTCGCGCGGACGGCCGTGACCTGCGCGCGGAGTTTCAGGCCGCCGGCTATTCTTACGTGTGGAATTCGGCTCAGCTGGCCACTCAAAGCAAGCTGCCCGTGCTCGGCCTCTTCGAACGAAGCCACATGGAATACGAGCACGACCGGCCGAGTGATGCCGGCGGTGAACCGAGCCTCAGCGAGCTGACCGTGAAGTCGATCGAGCTCCTGGAAGGGGCAACGCGGCGCGCGCGGCGCGGCTACTTCTTGATGGTAGAGTCTGGTCGCATCGACCACGCGCATCACGCCGGCAACGCCTGGCGAGCGCTGACTGACGCGGAGGAGCTCGACCGCGCCATCGGCGAGGCTATCCAGCACGTGGACCTGCGCGACACCCTCATCCTTGTCACCGCGGATCACAGTCACGTGTTCACGATGGCGGGCTACCCACTTCGACCCGCGGCTGATCTCGCCTACCCGGTGACCTCGGCACCGACCGGGTACTTGAACAGCCCGCACAACAACCTCTTTGACGTGGTTTACGACGTCGACAACGACGGCAACGTCGTTCAGTCCACCGACGCAAACGGAGTGCCGTATACGGTGCTCGGCTACCACAACGGCCCAGGATACCGCGGCGTTCCCCGGGTGGACCCTGCTCTGGATCCGTTTCCCGGCCTCTCGGGGCAGCCCGGCGCCGGGCCCAACGACAGCGAGTACCGGCAGGAGGCCGCGGTGCCCCTCGGCTCCGAGACGCACGCGGCCGAAGACGTCGCACTGTATGCGATCGGTCCTCGTGCTGACTTGGTGCGCGGTACGGCCAAGAACTCACGCGTCTATACCGTCATGAAGACGGCGTTGGGCCTGTGATGACACCAGGGAGCTTGCGCGTTTCATGAGCGCGACGGGCGAGACGAGAATGGCGGCGGCTAATTTTGGCCGCGCCGCGCGACGGGCCGCTCCGTTCTTGGGCGTAGCGGTGATCGCGGCCGGGCTCTCGGCTTGGTTCACCTCTCGCTCTTCGGGTCCTCAGACCTCTGAAACTCAGCCGGCGTCGCAAGCATCCCTGCGCGCGGACCACACCACGGACGCGGCGTCAGCCGCGTCCGTCATTCTTCCGACGCGCTCGCTGGAGAAGCGACCGGCTTTGCTGGGTATCCCTGAGGTGGGCGCGCTGCTCGACAACCCCCCGTCCTTGACGCTCGAGGTGGAAGTGCGCGGCGGCACACCCGAAGCGACGACCGTGCAGCGTAAGACGGTGACGCGAACGAGCGAGCGCATCCACGTGAGGTTCGCGGGCAACGGCTTGGAGTGGCTCTTCGTGCGCAACCCAATCGATCGCCGGCGCATGTCGGCGACGCTGGTCGAGCACCGCCGTCGCACACTCGTGGAGTACGACGAGAGCGAGCTGCGCAATGGGGGCCTGGGGCGCGGCTGGGCCGACGTCGTGGCACTCGGCTTCGAGGCAGAGCACCTGAGCGCTTTGCGTCCAAGCGGAAAAGCCCAGGAGAGCGCGGGCTTTCGCTTCGCAGAAACGCTCCCCGTGAACGGAGCCGAGGGAAAGGTGCGGGAGCTCTGGTGGAGCGACCAGGCCGCCGTTCCCCTGATCATGGTGCTCGTTGACGGAGCGACGCGCAGCCAGGTCCAGGTCCGCAGCATCCGTCGCGATGTGGATAGTGCCCTGCT
>DASQDA010000390.1:0-9473 GCA_035634435.1 Polyangiaceae bacterium | reverse complement strand
TGCGGTTTGCTGGCGCTGACCGGATGCGCTGCGCCCGCGCAGGACGGGGCCAACGTCGCCCCCGACCTCCATCTTTCCGGCGGCGACACCACCACGCTCGACGCGTCGCGGGACGCCTTCAGCTTGGCCGCGAGGAACCTCACCGGCGAACGTCGCGATCGCTTCTTCGTGGGCAACTCCCTGTTCAACCGCGGCTGGGTCACAGCGCCGGCGACCACCACGGGCATGGACGGGCTAGGGCCGACATTCAACGCTCGATCCTGCTCCGCCTGTCATTTCAAGGACGGGCGTGGCGCTCCTCCCCAGAGGCCCGACGAGACAATGGTGGGATTGCTGCTGCGTCTCAGCGTTCCAGGCAACGACCCGCACGGCGGTCCGCTGCCGGACCCCACCTACGGCGATCAACTGAACGAAGGCGCCGTGCTGGGCGTACGGGGCGAAGGGCGCGGCGTCGTCACGTACGACGAGCAGCCTGGCAACTACCCTGACGGAGCTGCGTACTCGCTGCGCGTACCGCGCTACAGCATCCTTGCGCCGGCCTTCGGTGCCCTGCGCGACGATTTGCTGCTGTCGCCGCGTGTCGCGCCTGCTGTATTCGGATTAGGGCTTCTGCAAGCCGTCGCCCAGGGCTCGATCCTGGCGCTCGCCGATGCCGACGACGAAAACGGCGATGGCGTCTCGGGGCGCCCCAACTGGGTGTACGCGGTCGCGTCGGATAGACTCGAGCTCGGCCGCTTCGGCTGGAAGGCGAACCAGCCTTCGCTGGAGCAGCAGAACGCCGGCGCTTTTCTCGGTGACATGGGTATCACCTCACCCTTGTTCCCGCGCGAGAACTGCCCTGAGCCACAAACCGCGTGCCGCCACGCCAAGAGCGGCGGAGAGCCCGAGATCGACAGCGACGTGCTGCAGGACGTCACTTATTACACGCATCTGCTCGCGGTGCCTGCGCGCCGCAACGTGGATGCCCCCACCGTCCGCAAGGGCTCACTGCTGTTCGAGCAGTTCGGGTGCGCGAGCTGTCACGTGCCGACGCTCGAGACGGACGTTCTTGAGGGCTTCCCGGAGCTTTCGGGACAGACGATCCATCCGTACACGGATCTCTTGCTGCACGACATGGGCGACGAGCTGACTGACGGGCGGCCCGACTTCGAAGCGCAAGCGAACGAATGGCGGACTCCCCCGCTCTGGGGCATCGGCTTGGTCGGAGTCGTCAATCGTCACACCACGTTCCTGCATGACGGGCGCGCGCGCAGCCTGGAAGAAGCGATCCTCTGGCACGCGGGCGAAGCGGCCAAGTCGCGCGACGCCTTCCGCAACGCGAAGCGGAGCGAGCGTGAGCTGATCTTGGAGTTTCTGGAGTCGTTGTGAGCTGGCTCGGGCGCCGCGAGTTCCTGGGCGTCTCCGCTGTAGCGCTGGTCGAGGCGTGCGGGCCCATCCCCTCCGGTGAGGGCCCGCGCAAGGTCGCCTTGCGTGAGACGACGTCGCTCGTGGTGCTGCCAGCGCTGGCCGAGCACGCGCGCGCTACGAATCAGCTGCAGCAAGGACTCGTGGCGCTGGAGCCCACGGGCGAGAGCGACGAGCTGGCTGCAGCGCAGTCGCTCTATCGTGCTGCACGTGCGGCCTGGAAGCGTTCCAGCGTCTTTCACATGGGCCCAGCCGAGGAGCTACGCCTCACCGCGCGCATCGATCAGAGCCCCGTGGATGCGCGGCGCATCGAAGCTCACCTGGCCTCGCCAGCGGCCGTCGACGTGGGGAAGCTGTCGACGCTTGGCGCAGACATGCTGGGCTATCACGGCCTGGAGTATCTGTTGTTTGCAGACGCTGGCGCGCTGGCAAGCGACGCGCGGCGCCGTGCCTACCTGGCCGCCGCGGGCACCCTCCTGAACCGCGACGCAGAGCGACTCTCGAGCGCCTGGAGCGACGACTACGCATTGCGCTTCCAGGACCCAACGCAACCCGAGGCCGTGCACGCCAGCGTCCGCGAAGCCGTGGATGCGCTGGTAAACGCTTGCGTCTTCACCGCCGAGAGCCTGGCGGATCTGCGCTTGGGCAAACCGATGGGGCTCGCCACGGGCGGCGACCCACGCCCGGAGCTCGAGGAGTCGCCGTACGCAGACGGGTCCGTCGATGACCTCCTCCAAGGGCTGCAAGGTCTAGCTGACGCCTACCTGGGGAGTCGTACGGGCCAACCAGGCCTCGGCTTGACCGAGCTCGTGTCGCGCGAAAGCGCGGGTACCGACGCACGTTTGCTCCGCGCCTTGTCGCTCGCGCAGCGACGCGTGGCGGCCATTCCGCGGCCCTTCCGCCAGGCGCTGCTGCAGCGTGCACCCGAGCTCGCCCCCGCGCACGCTGCGTTGAAGGACGTCGTGCGCTTGTTCGCGGCCGATGTCGTCGCGGTGCTGGGCGCGACGCTGAGCTTCAATGCGAACGATGGCGACTGAATCCTTCACGTCGAGCTCGGCACTCAGCTCGCCGCGGCGCTCCGCTTCCACCCGGCTGGCGGCGCTGGGCAGCCGGATCTTGGCCCGCGCTCAGGCCCCCGTAGACCCGGCTTCGCTCGTCGCGTTCCGCATCGGGTTTGGCCTGCTGCTGTTCGCGGCGATCGTGCGTTTCTGGGCGAAAGGCTGGATCCACGAGTACTTCATCGAGCCGCGACTGTTCTTCCCCTACTGGGGCTTCGAGCTCTTGCGCCCATGGCCGGGCTGGGGAATGTATGCGCACTTCGCCGTCATGGGTATTGCGGCGCTCGGCATCGCCGCAGGGCTCTGGTACCGGCTGAGCGCGGCCGTGTTCGCTTTCACGTTCACCTGGGCGCACCTGCTCGACCAAGCGCACTACCTCAATCACTATTATCTGGTCACGCTGCTGTCGCTGCTGCTCCTGGTGCTCCCGCTGGGGCGGGCTGGCAGCCTCGACGCTCGATGCAGTTCGAGCACGTCGAGCGCCCCGCTGCCCAGCTGGGCACTGTGGGCGGTGCGAGCCCAAATCGCTCTAGTATATTTCTTCGGCGGTGTCGCCAAGCTGAAGTCCGATTGGTTGCTGTCGGCGCAACCGCTGAAGTTGTGGCTGTCGGCAAGTCCTGATTTTCCCCTGCTGGGGGCCCTGCTCGATCACGACGTCGCCGCCTATGCTTTCAGCTGGGCAGGTGCGCTGTTCGATCTGTCCATCGTGGGGTTCCTATGCCTGGCCAGGACGCGCCTCCTTGCCTTCGCTGTCCTGGTGCTGTTTCACAGTGCGACGGGTCTGCTGTTCAACCTCGGCCTGTTTCCCTGGTTGATGACGGTGAGCGCGCTGATCTTCTTGCCAGCCGACTGGCCGCGGCGCCTCGCTCGGCGACTGGGGTGGCGCTCGCGCGGGCCGCAGCCGGATACGCTCTCCGACACGGCACGGCGCAAGCCGGGCGTCGCCTTGCTGACCGTAGGCGTTCTCTTGGCCCTCCAGCTCGTGCTGCCGCTCCGCTACCTGGCGTATCCTGGCAACGTCCTGTGGACCGAGCAGGGCTTCCGCTACTCGTGGAACGTCATGCTGATGGAGAAGAGCGGCAGCGCCGAGCTCACCGTTCGCGACGCCGACACCCAACGTTCCTGGCGGATTCAACCTCGAGACGAGCTCACACGCTACCAAGCCAGGGCCCTGGCGTCGTCGCCGGAGATGCTTCTCTTCTACGCGCACCACCTGGCTGCCCGCTTTCGCGCGCAAGGCGTGACGCGGCCGCAGGTGTTCGTCCAGGCGTATGCCTCCCTCAACGGTCGCCCCTCGGCGTTGCTCGTCGATCCGCGGGTGGATCTCGCTAGCGAACGCGAAGGCCTCGCCCACAAGACCTGGCTCATGCCCGCGCCTACGGAACCCCCTCCATGATCTCACGCTTTCTGTCGACCCTGCTCACGTGCGTTCCGCTTTGCATCCCGAGCCTGGCCAACGCCAACCCGCGGCCGCTGCCGTTTTCGTACCCCGTCGCCACCCTGGCGGCGGGAGAACGCGAGGTCGAGCAGATCATCGACATCGTTCCAGTGCGCGTGGAGCGAGAAACCGACAGCGGCAACTCGGAAGCGGTGCTGTCGCATCGCTACGAGCTGCAGACAGAGCTCGAGTACGGCCTCACGGATCGCTGGGAGCTCGCCTTTTACCTGGTGGCTGCACAAGGAGCAGCCGCTGGCGCTCCTGCGCTTCACTTCCGCGGCATCAAACAGCGTGCGCGCGTTCGTCTGAGCGAGCCAGGGCTTTGGCCGCTCGACGTCGGCCTCTATTTCGAGGTCGCGGAGTATCACAACGAGATAGAGCTGGAGCAGAAGCTGCTGCTCGAGCGGCGCTTCGGCAAGCTGGGTATCTCGGGCAACCTATGGGTCGAGCAGGAATACTACTTCGATACAGAGGACACGAAGCTCATCTACAACCCTACGGTCGGCGTTTACTATGAAGTAACGCCGGCTTTCGTGCCCGGAGTCGAATGGTGGGCGCGCGGTCGCTTCGACCAGGAGACGCAGCCGAGCGGCGCCGCAGCGTCCGAAGGCGGGGGGCGTCACTACCTGGGCCCCACGGTGATGCTTCAGGGGCAAGAGCTCTTCTTGACGGCCGGCGTGTACGCGCGGCTCGACGCGCTGGGCGTCGGTGTACCCCCGGGCGATAACTACGGCAGGCTGTGGGCCCGGGTCATGCTCGGTATTGGCCTTTAGCGACGATCCCGTAACGCAACGGCGCTTTCCCCGCGCCCGTTTTCGTCCGCGTCCGCTGCGAGCCGTGTACCATCCGAGGGGATGCCCCAGCTCGCACCCGCCACGGATTCTTTCGTCGGTGCCGCGCTCCCGTCCGAGGCACACCCTGGCGTGCGCTTCGTGCTCGAGCGTCGCCTCGGTGTCGGCGGCACTGCCGCAGCGTACCTGGCGACGCGCATCGGACCCGAGGGGCAATCCCCGGCCGTGGTCAAGATCATCCTGCCGGACGTGGTCTCCGGGCAAGGAGCGACCGCTGCGATGGTCGTGCGCAAAGAAGCGGTGGCTCTCGGGCGGCTGAACGAACAAGTCCCCCCCACGCCCTTCGTCGTCCGCTTGATGGACGTCGGTAGCGTCACGTATGACAGCCGCAAGGGCCGTCTCGAGCTGCCCTGGCTGGCTATCGAGTACGTCAACGGAGGCCTCGAGGGAACGACGCTCGAGCAGCGCATGGCTCAGAGCATCGAGGTCACGGGCACGGCTTTCGAGCGTGAGCGAGCGGCACGCGCCATCGGGCACGTCGCGGTCGGCTTGTTCGATGTGCATTCGGTGGGTGTGATCCATCGCGATCTCACGCCCAACAACATCCTGTGCTGTGGTTTCGGCGATTCGGAGCTGTTCAAGCTGTCGGACTTCGGCATCGCTCGCCCTGCAGGGTTGAGCGACACCTTCGGTCCCAACGTGGTCGGCACACCCGGCTACATCTCTCCCGAGCAGATCGTGGAGGGCACGAGCGGCCCGCAAGGCGACATCTTCAGCCTCGGCTGCATGCTCTACTTCATGCTCACAGGGGAGCACCTCTTCGACGTCGCAAACGTCATGGACATGGTCGAGCAGACCAAGCACGCGCGGCGCCGTTCGATCCTCGATGCACACACCCTGGCCGCCGAGCTGCGCGCGGATCCCGACGCGTGCGTCACGCTCGACGCACTCATTGCTCGAAGCACCGCCGCCGATCCGAGCCGGCGTCCGCAGAGCGCGCGCGAGATCGCCAGCGTTGCGGTGCCGCTGCTGCTCGAGCGCGCGGGCAGCGGCTCGCGCCGCCGCCGTGCCACCATGATGAGCGCGCAGTCGTCACCCGCGCTGCCGAACCTCGCCTGGGTCGTGCGCCACCCTTCCGGTGGCGATCGCATCGTGCACAGCGTCGGCTGGGATGGAGATGGCCACTGCCTGGCGGCTAGCACCGACGGGCTCGTCTATTGGAATGGATCGGAGTGGAGCGCAGCGCCCACACGGGACCTACCCGCCGGGCAGGGGCTGCGGTTCGTACGACGCATCGGTCCCGGACGCTGGCTCATCGGAGGTGACCACGCGCTGCTCGCGGAGTACTCGCATGCGGGGGTCAGCCGCGTCATGCGTGGCAAAGATCCGACGGTCAGCTTCATCGAGGCGAGCGGCAATGTGTCGGACCTGGCCGTGGTCGTCGGCACACGCCCTGGGCACCCGCCGGCGCTGCATGCCGCGGTGGGCGGCCGTTGGCTGAAAGCGCTGCCCGTGCCGCAGGCAGCCTATATCGCGGGGCTGACGCAGGTCGACGAGGAGCGCTGGCTAGTGGTCGGGCGCAGTGTCGCTGGCGGCGGCTTCGTAGCATTGTATTCGCCGCTCAGCTGGCACCTCGAGCCATTGCAAGCCCCTCCCACACGCGCCTGGGTCTCCTGCAGCGCACGTACCGAGCGTGACATCGTCATCGCCGTGGGCGCTGAAGGCTCGGTGCTGCGCATGCAGCGCGGGGTGATGGAAGGCCACGCGATCGCGGAGGGGCCGAACCTGGCGAGCGTGTCGGTCGACCTGCTGGATCGTGAGTGGGCGGGGGCCACCGGCGAAATCTGGTGCAGCGTAGCCGGCGCCGCCTGGAGCCGCGTCTGGGAAGACCGTAGCTGGACACGACCCTTCGTGAGTGTGTTCGCCGACATCTCCTGGGTCGTAGCCATGAGTGTGGACGGTGGCGTGCTGGAGTGTCGACCAGGAAACACCAGCTGGCCGCCAGGTCCGGCTCGAACGTGAGCCGCCGCGCGTGCAAGCGCGCAGGAGCGCCACGACGCCAAAAGGCGCTGCGGCTCGTGCGCGCCACGAGCCGAGCGGGCCGTGCTTTGCTCCGGGGCGCAAAGCGTGGCACCTGTGGCGCGCGTGGAATTCTTTGCGACCACTCCTAAAGGCACCGAGCGCGCGCTACGTGATGAGCTCAACGAGCTGGCTTTCGCCTCGGTGCGGGCGAGCCGGGGCGGTGTCCACTTCCAGGGTGAGCTCGGCGAAGGCTTTCGCGCCTGCCTTTGGTCACGCATTGCCATGCGCGTCTTGCTGCCCGTGGCAGCCTTCGAGTGCCCGGACGAGACGGCCCTCTACGAGGGGGTCGCTGCACACGACTTCTCCGACGTGCTGTCGCCGAAACACACGCTGGTAGTCAGCGCAGCCTGCCGCTCGAGCCGCTTGACCCACACCCAATACGTCGCGCAGCGCACCAAGGACGCCATCGTGGATCGACTACGCGAGCGCTTCGGGGCTCGCCCCGACGTCGACCGCGAGGACGCAGACGTTCACGTGTTCGTGCACCTCGCGCAGGACTACGCCACGGTCTATCTCGATCTGGCTGGTGAGCCGCTGCACCGGCGCGGCTATCGTGACGCGCAAGGCGAAGCGCCAATCAAAGAGAACCTCGCCGCAGCGATACTCCGCCTGTCGGGCTTTCAGAAGGATCTGCCGTTTTGCGATCCCATGTGTGGCTCCGGCACCTTGTTGATCGAGGCGGGGTTGTGGGCACGTGGCGTGGCCCCGGGACTGCGACGCCGGGCCTTCGGCTTCGAGCGCTGGGCAAGCTTCGACGCGGGTTCACGCCGCTCGATGGCAGAGCTCCGCGAAGCGGCGCGCGCGCTCATCGCGACGGACGCGCCGCCCCTGCTCGGCAGTGATGCCGACGAAACAGTGCTGGAGATCGCGCGAAGCAACGCGCGACGAGCCGAGCTCAAGATGGAGCTGCGCCACGTGCGCATCTCCACCTTGAGGCAACCGTCCGAGCGCGGAACGCTCGTGACCAACGCACCGTACGGGGAGCGTCTGCGCCAGGCTTCCGAGCTACCGCGCGAGCTCGCCCGGCTGGTGGATCGGTTCCCCGACTGGAACGTTGGTCTGCTCACTGCCGAATCGCAAACGCTCGCGCGCACGCGGCGAAAGCCGATGCTGCATCCGCTTTACAATGGCGATCTCGCCTGCTCGCTGCGTACGTACGTGCCCATCACCCGCCCCGGCGCGGACGACGACTCCGCGGGTTGAGCGGGCCGACCCTCACTCGCTCAGCTGCTGAGCCAGGTAGCGCTCGCGGCCGATGTCCTTGACCTGCTGAAGCTGAGCTTCGAGCCAGTCGACGGACTCTTCCTCCTCGGTGAGCAGCGATTCGACCAGCTCCCGGGTACCCCCGTCGTGTTTGGCAAGGCAGAGCGCGATCGTCTGATTCAGGCGCGCTACGGCCTCGAGCTCCAGGTCCAGGTCGAGCCGGTGCATCTCGATGGGCTCCTCACCCACACGCACGGGGCCGAGCCGCTGCATGTTCGGAACACCCTCGAGGTACAGAATGCGCTCGATCACTCGATCGGCGTGTTTCATCTCTTCGATCGACTCTTCGCGCTTCTTCTTGGCGATCCGCGTGTAACGCCAGTTCTGAAGCATCTTGTAGTGGATGAAGTACTGGTTGATGGCAACGAGCTCACTCGTCAAAATCTCGTTGAGCGCGTTGATGATGTCGGGGTCGCCTCGCATGATTGCTCGCAGCTTTTAGCAGCCGCGGCTCTGGCGCAAGGCCTATCCGCCAAGAGCTGCCACGACGCGGTCGGTGAAGGCCGTGGTGGTTCCACTCCCACCGATATCGGGCGTCGTGTCCCGCCCTTCGGCGATCACGCGGCGCACGGCGAGCTCCAGGCGTTGAGCGCGCTCGCGCTCGCCCAACCTGTCGAGCAGCATGGAGCCGGCCAACATGACGGCGGTTGGGTTGGCAACGCCTTGACCCGCGATGTCGGGAGCCGTGCCATGCACCGCCTCGAAGATGCTCGTGTGCTCTCCAATGTTGGCGCCAGCTATCAGCCCTAAACCGCCGACCAAGCCTGCGGTCAAATCCGACAAGATGTCGCCGAACAGGTTGGTGGTGACGATGACGTCGAAGCGGCTCGGATCGCGCACGAGCTGCATGGCACATGCGTCCACGATCACGTCCCTGAACTCGATGTCGGGATAGGTACGCGCGATTTCGCGACCCACTTCGAGAAACAGCCCGGACGTTAGCTTCAGAATGTTCGCCTTGTGCACCAACGTGACGAGCTTGCGCCCGTTCGCCCGCGCGAACTCGAAGGCGAAGCGCAAAATACGGTCCGAGCCGTGCCGGGTGATGATGGAAATCGCCTCGGCGGCGCTGCGGGAAGGATCGATGTAGTGCTCGATACCGGAGTATTCACCCTGTGTGTTCTCACGAACCACGAACAGATCGACCTTGTCGTAGGGGCTCTTGACCCCCACGTAGGTACGCGCCGGGCGGAGATTGGCGTAAAGCTCGAACTCCTGGCGGAGAGCCACGTTCACGCTGCGGTAACCTCCGCCAACGGGCGTTGCGAGCGGGCCCTTGAGGCACCAGCGGTTCTCGCGGATGGACGCCACCGTCGCTTCCGGTAGTGGCGCACCGTGCTTGGGGATGGCCCCCGCTCCAGCATCGCGCGGATCCCACTCGATGGCTACACCTGTGGCTTCGATGGCGCGAACGGCTGCGTCGACGACTTCAGGACC
>DASQDA010000389.1:0-4392 GCA_035634435.1 Polyangiaceae bacterium | reverse complement strand
AAACTCGACATTGCGGTTACACCCAATCTGACTTGTGTCCTGAGTCCGTGACACGCTCAAGGAATTCGTGGGGTCCCGACGGGGCGAGACCCCACGAATTTCTTGGGCTTGGGCGTCGTGTGCTCAAGGAACGTTCCTGTTTCCAACGTGTGCTGAATCTTGGATTCAGCCCACTAGTGACGTCCAAGCCGTTCTGAGGGCACTTGGCGAACGCGCCCGAGCGGCCTCATAAGCATGCCTGTGTCGCGCGCCGTCTCGTTTGCCCTGTTCTTCTCCACGGCCCTGGCCATCACCGGGCTCGTTCACTACTACATCTGGGTACGGCTCGTGCGCGACCTGGCGCTCGCGCCACTCTGGCACCGGACGCTGACGGCTGCCATCGTCACGCTTTATCTCAGCATCCCTGCAGCCTTTCTGCTCGGCCGCGTGCTCGGTGTCGCCATTGGCAAGGCCCTGTATTCCGCGGCCATGGTCTGGCTCGGCATGTTGCTCATCGTGCTCGTCGTGTTGCTGGGCTTCGAGCTGCTCCGCGGCGCCTGGCTGCTGGGCGCTCGCGTTGCAGGCGAGGGCCTGCCCGATCCGGAGCGGCGGCGTTTCATTGCGCGCCTGATGGCGGGGGGGGTGGCCCTCGTAGCCGCCGGCTTGGGCTTGGCGGCCGTTCGCTCGGGTACCGCCCGGGTGGCCGTACGCGAGGTGCGAGTGCAACTCAGCCGCTTGGCCAGCGAGCAGAACGGCACCACGGTCGTGCAGCTCAGCGACGTGCATGTCGGCACCACGCTGCAGCGTTCGTTCGTCGAGCAGATCGTGGAGAGCACGAACGCGCTTGCGCCCGATGTGGTGGTCATCACCGGTGATCTGGTCGACGGCTCGGTGGCGGCGCTCCGCGAGCACGTCGCGCCCCTGGCGCGGCTGCGCGCGCGCTACGGCGTGTTCTTCGTCACCGGCAACCACGAATACTATTCGGGCGTCGATGAGTGGTGCGCGGAGCTCGAACGGCTGGGCATCCAGGTGCTCAGAAACGAGCGCGTAGCGATAGGCGTGGGCGATGCGAGCTTCGATCTCGCCGGCGTCGACGACTACAACGCAGAGCAATTCGGCAACGGCCATGGCGCCAACCTGGAGCGTGCTTTGGCAGGCCGCGATACGCGGCGCGAGCTCGTGCTGCTGGCCCATCAACCCCGCGCCGTGTTCGAAGCGCAGCGCCATCAGGTCGGGCTGCAGCTTTCAGGTCACACGCATGGCGGCCAGATCTGGCCCTGGAACTTCCTGGTGCGGCTTCAGCAGCCCGTGGTCTCCGGGCTCGCGCGCTTCGGAAACACGCTCGTGTACGTCAGTAATGGGACCGGTTTTTGGGGTCCTCCGATGCGACTTGGTGCTCCGGCCGAGATCACGAAGATCGTTCTGCTGGCGCCGGCCGAAGCGGTCGCCAGGGCGTAATGGACGGGCGCTGACCCGCGCCTCATGACCCGAACGACAGCGCAATCGGCCGCAACAACCACCGTAGCTCTCGTCGAGCGACACGGACGTTGTTGCGGCTAGCTCCGCTCGGCTCACCAGGGCGGCGTGGCTGTTCGCCAACGTTGACAGCGGAGCTCACGCCGGGAGCCCACGCGGTTGACAGCGAGGCTTTCGAGTGCTTTGAAGTCCGGCTCGCTGGCTCTCGTACCGCCGCGCGAAGAAGGAAAAACATGGCAATCTCGGTCGTTCTCCCCGATGGCAAGGCTCTGGCACTGGAGGACGGCTCGACGGCGCTCGACGCCGCCAAGGCCATCTCTCCCAAGCTTGCCGAGGTGGTGGTGGTCGCGCGTGTGAACGGCGAGGTTCAGGACCTGCGCGTGCCCCTCGAGGACGGCGCCAAGCTCGAGCTCCTCAAAGCGGACTCGCCCGAGGGCCGTGACACCATCAACCACTCCGCCGAGCACGTCATGGCCATGGCCGTGCTCGGGCTCTTCCCCGACGCGAAGGTGACCATGGGCCCGCGCGCCCACACCGAGGAGTTTTATTACGACTTCGACGTCGGCGGTCGCGCGTTCTCCCCCGACGATCTGCAGAAGATCGAGACGGAGGTGACCAAGCTCATCGATCAAAGGGTCAGCTTCGAACGCAAGCTCGTACCCAAGGAGGCCGCGCTCGACCTCTTCGAGGAGCACGGCCAGAACAACGACTACAAGAAGGAAATCCTCTCGTGGATTCCCGACGAGGAGGTCTCCATCTATCAAAGCGGCAACTTCGTCGATCTTTGCCGCGGACCTCACTTGCCCCACGCGGGTTTCATCAAGGGCTTGAAGATCACGGCGTCCTCCGCGGCTTACTGGCGCGCGGATGCTTCCAAGCAGTCGTTGCAGCGCGTGCGCGGAGTCGCGTTCCCCAAGAAGGAGGAGCTTGCGAAGTATCAGCACCGCCTTGAGGAAGCCAAGAAGCGGGACCACCGCCGGCTGGGCAAGGACCTCGAGCTGTTCCTCGTGTCGGAGCGCTACGACGACCACGCTTACGAAGAGCAGGACGAGCTCGACCTCTACGTTGGCGTGCAAGCCGACGCGCCACTCGATCGGCAGCTCGTGGAATTCGCGCTCGCCAGCGTCGCCGCGCAGTTCCCGCGAGCGGGCATTCGCCAGACCGTCAAGCTCGAGGCCGCTCCTGCCGCGCCCGCCGGCAGTACCGAGCCCCTGCTCCCGCTGCTCGAGATGCGGCTGCGCGGCGCCGTCGGCTCCGAAGATCGCAGGGCGCTCGAGGCGCTGCTCGCCACGCGTAGCGATTGCCGTGTCGAGCTGGGCATCGAGCGCCACTACACCGAGGAAATCGGGCCGGGCCTGGTGATGTGGCTGCCGAAGGGCGGTCGCCTGCGCACCATCATCGAAGATCAGTGGCGCAAGATGCACCTCGAGGCTGGGTACGAGCTGGTCTATTCGCCGCACATCGCCAAGGCCGATCTGTGGAAGGTGTCGGGCCACTGGGACTTTTATCGCGAGGGAATGTTCTCGCCGATGTCGGTCGACGGGCACGACTACTGCTGCAAGCCGATGAACTGTCCGTTCCACGTGCTGATGGTCAAGAGCCGTACGCGCAGCTACCGCGAGTTCCCCATGCGCCTGGCGGAGCTAGGCACCGTTTATCGTTACGAGCTAGCGGGCGTGATGCACGGCCTGATGCGCGTGCGCGGTTTCACCCAGGACGACGCGCACCTGTTTTGCCGAGCCGATCAGGTCGAGCAAGAGATCGATCGCGTGCTGCGCTTCATCCTGAAGATGCTGCGCACCTTCGGGTTTCAGGACTTCGAGGTCAACCTCTCGACGCGCCCCGACAAGTACGTGGGCAGCCTCGAAGATTGGGCCAAAGCCGAGAACGCCCTGGCTTCCGTGCTCCAGCGTCTAGGTATCGAGTACCAGACCGATGCCGGCGGGGGTGCCTTCTATGGGCCCAAGATCGACATCAAGCTCGTGGATGCGCTCGAGCGCAAATGGCAGTGCTCCACGCTGCAATATGACTTCAACAATCCCGAGCGATTCCAGCTGGAGTTCGTGAACGCCAAGGGCGAGCGCGAGCAGCCCATCATGCTGCATCGCGCGCTGCTCGGCTCCATCGAGCGCTTCATCGGCGTTCTGCTCGAGCACTATGCCGGCGCGCTACCCGCCTGGCTTTCGCCGGAACAGGTCCGCATTCTCACGGTTTCGGACAAGCACAACCCCCATGCGGAAAACCTGCTCGACGTGCTCCGCTCGCAAGGGCTCCGCACCAGCTTCGTGCCGTCTGCCGACAAGCTGGGCGCCAAGATCCGCGGGGCGCAGCTGGAGAAGATCCCGCATATGCTGGTGATCGGCGACAAGGAGGTGGAGGGCAATGGAGCGACCGTGCGCCTGCGCGACGGCACCGACCAGGGCCTGCTGGCGACGGATGCGCTCGTAGCGTTCCTGAAGGAGCGCTGCGCGATTCCCGTCGTGGAGTGAGCAAGAGCCGAGGTTTGCCTCAGCGCGGCAGACCCGCCGCCCACTCGACACCCGCCGTCACGTGCGCGAGGAAGGCCGCTTCGGCGTAACTCTCCGGGGTATGGCCCAGCGCCGTATAGAAAGCGCGACCGCCGTCGTACTCGTGGACCCAGGCAAGCGGGTGGTCGGCGCCCATGGCGTGGCCGCCCACCGCATAGCTCGCCTCGTCAATCGTCAGCAGCACGGTGACCGTCCCGCGGGGGTTCTGAGAGAAGCTGTACCACTCATCCGTTCGCAGCCAGGGCGAAGGAACGCGCTCGTTCACGCGATGAGCGGCGTCATCGACGCGCAGCGTGGCGCGCTGCACCGCAGGGTGAGACTTGAAATAGGCCCCCACCAGGGCGCCGTACCATGCCCACTCGTATTCGGTGTCTGACGCAGCATGGATGCCGACAAAGCCGTTGCCAGC
>DASQDA010000388.1:0-2924 GCA_035634435.1 Polyangiaceae bacterium | reverse complement strand
ACCGTGCACGCGACGACGGAGCCGTCCTCGTTGAAGATCTGCGTCATTCCGAGCTTGCGCCCAATTACGCCCGGGTGCTGATTCATATCTGGAAGTCCTCGTCGTCGGTCCAGCCGCAGGCATCCGAGGGTCGGAGCCTCAAGCGGCGGGATAGGTCGGTGTGGGGGCAGCGAAGTAGCCCTTGAAGCGAGCCCAGTCAAGGGTACTTCGCTCGGGCCGGCTGCGATGGCTTGACGCCCCAGACCTCAGGTGCATAATGCGCGCCCCTATCGCCGGGAAATCCTCATGTTGACGCTTTCCAAGATCAGTGCCCTCGAGTCCGCCTCACTCCGTCAGGATCTCCCCGAGTTTCGCGTTGGCGATACCGTTGCGGTCCACTACAAGATCGTGGAGGGCGACAAAGAGCGCATCCAGATCTTCAAGGGAATCGTCATCAAGCGGCACCGCTCAGGTGTGCGTTCGACCTTCACGGTGCGCAAGGTGAGCTTCGGCATCGGCGTCGAGCGCGTCTTTTTGCTGCATTCTCCGCGCCTAGAGCGGATCGAGGTGGTGTCGCGCGGCGTGGTTCGCCGAGCGCGTCTGCTGTACCTGCGCGACCTTTCGGGCAAGGCCGCCCGCGTGCAGGACGTCAAAGACCGCTGAGCCGCTCGGCTGGCCTGCGTTCCGGGCAGTGATGCCTCCGTCTTTGCGGACGGAAAGACCGCGCGCGTGCTTGCCCTGCACGGCAAGAGCGGCGATGCTCGTAAACTCGGAGCTCAGTGATGATCCAGTGCGCGAGATGCGGCGCGGGTAACCAGCCGACCAGCAAGTACTGCCTTTCGTGCGGCGCGCCGCTACCAGCCGCCGCTCAGGGCAGGCCCTCGGGCTCGGAGCAACAAGCTCCGCCGCCACCGCCCGCCCCCGCGCCACCGCCTTACGGGGCGCCAGGCTATGGTCCCTCGGAGGCGGGCTCTGGTGGACCGGGTTTGGCTCCGCCGCCGTTGTACTCACCGCCGGCTTGGGGCGCGCCCGGGTACGGCCCGGCACCTGCGCCTGTCGACCCCAACGCGGGGCCGCCCTTTGGTTGGGGCCCACCCCAGCCGGCTGCGGAGCCGCCGCCGCCCTACGGCGTCCCACCGGAGCCATTCCGCGGCTTCAGCGAGGGGCTGAACCAGCCCTTCGTCCCATCTCCGTCGGCGCACGAACCACCCCCGCCCGCCTTCCCTCCCGGCCAGATCCCCGGAATCTCGCTGCCGCTGCCGCCCCTGCCAGCGCCGGCCCCCGGCATCAGCGGCGGCTACCCCGTGCCCGGCGGCCACCCCGTACCCGGCGGCCACCCCGTACCCGGCGGCCACCCCGTGCCCGGCGGCCACCCCGTGCCTGGCGGCTACCCCGAAGCGGGCGGGTTTCCGCAGGGCGCACCGGCGTTTGCGCCCTCGTCCCCGCCGCTTCCGCGCGGCGACTACGACGGTCAGGGCAGTCCGCAACGATCGCCGCCACCCCTGCAGCCCTACGCTCCGCCTCCGCTGCCGGAAGCAGCGCTGAGGCCACAGGCTCAAGCGAGCCAGCCGCCCGCCTTTACGGCTCAGCCTAGCCACGAACCGCCAGGAGCGGGTGTGGATCCCGACCGCGTGGCGCCCGGCGCGCTGCGCTCGCTCGCGGGTTTCCTGGTCAGCTACGAGCAGAGCGATCTCGGCATGTTCTGGCCCGTTTATCAGGGTCAAAACGTCATCGGACGCAAGGGAGCCGCGCCCGGGCTCGACGTCGAGATCGACCATCCGACGACCTCGTCACGCCCCGCGGTATTGTACGCCTCGGCGCGGCCCGCTCGCATGAAGGTGGAGGATACGGGCAGCACCAACGGCACTTTCATTGGTGAACGCGCGCTCGAGCGTGGGCGTCGCCAGGAGCTCCGGGATGGGGACGTGGTTCGGCTGGGCGGTTTCACGGTGATCGCCAAGCTCATCTGAGCGTTTTCGGACGCAAATACCCGTAACAATTGTTATTTGTGGGCTGCAACAGTACATCTGTGGCCCCGCCTTCGTTCCGATGTCTGAGGTGACCCTGCCATGCAACAATTCCTCGCCTGCTTGCTCCTGACGCGCGTGCAGCGCCTAGCGCTTCGGCTAGGACCTGCTTTCCGTGCCGACGTACTCGCAGCGGCTGCTGCTTGCCTGGCGGCGCTCTTACTGGCGGCGAGCGCCCAAGCCGCTCCTGAAGCACGCATCCTGAGGATCGACCCACGCGCTGCTCAGGAGAACGGCAACCCCATTCTGACGACGGTCATCGACATCACGCAGAGCAAACGCGTGAGCGACGCCATCGGCGACTGTGCCAGCAGCTCGGGAAATGCGCAGCTCGATTGCATGAGCCAGGCCTTGGAGAGGCCGTTGGCCCTCTACACGCCATTCCCCTTCCCCGCTCAGAGCGCCATCTTCACCGTGAACGTCGAGGGCACTGATGTCCCGGCGAAGTATCTGACGCACTCGCAATGGGGCGAGAGCCAGCAGCAGCCCGGCGTCGGCACTGCCTGGCTGGTGCTCATCGATGCCGACGCCCGCATGGGCAAAGGCTTCGCGGATGCCAAGCAGATAGCGCAGCAGTTCGTCGCCAGCATGGGACCCAACGACATCGTCAACGTGATGTTCTTCAGCGACCGCCAGGTCGTGAAGGACTCGCGCTGGATCCCCGCTGCGCAGAAGACGCGCGCAACGGCGTTCGTGCAGAGCGTCCCCGATACGTTCCCCTCCACGGCGCGCAACCGCTCGTTGCTCACCATCATCAAGACCGCTGCGACCGACGGCTTCAAAGGCCTCGGTAACGTGGGGGACGACATCAAGGTGCCACTGCACCAAGCCATGGTCCTGCTCTCGAGCGGCTTCGGTGGCACGGACCCGTCCACGACGGGGCCCGGCGCCATGCAGCTGCAGCAGTACCTTTCGCAG
>DASQDA010000387.1:0-8996 GCA_035634435.1 Polyangiaceae bacterium | reverse complement strand
CCGAGCTCGTGGCCCGCCGGGCTGCGGTAGGTCCGGTGGTGATCGTGTCGGGAGCGCTGCGCGACGAGATTGCGCTCGGTCTGCGCGTGCTAGGCGTGACCTCAAAGGTCGATCACATCGTGAGCGCCGAAGACACACTCGCCTCGAAACCCGATCCAGAGGGTTACGAGCTCGGCCTCGAGTACCTCGCTTCCCGGCTCGACGCCGACATCGCCGCTCGCGCGCTGGTCATCGAAGACTCACTGGCTGGGGTGCAGGCGGCGAAAGCGGCAGGCCTGCCCTGTGCAGCCGTGACGCACAGCTACGACGCAGCGGCGTTACGCGAGGCCGGTGCCGACCTGGTCGTCGGGACCCTGCAAGAGCTGACCGACGAGCGGCTGATCGAGACGTTCGAAAAACTCTATGGCTGAACGACCCGGCGCACTGCGCCGTGCAGCCACCAAGCTTGGCGGGCTGCTCGGCGCGCTGCTTTTCTTCGCCACCTGGAGCCTGGGCTCGGCGCGCTCGGCCCCTGCGCTCGCCGGCAAAGCAACACCACGCGCGCTCGGTTCCGGCGAGCGCGCGTGGCAGGAAAGCGGCCTCGGCGCCGTGCGCGGCGTCACGCTAGGACCCATCGAGAGCGCCTTGCATCCAGGCAAGGGTTACGGGTCGCCCGCCTACGAGCGCATGCTCGCGGAGTGCGTGGCGCTGGGAGCCAGCTGGGTGAGCCTGACGCCGTTTGGACGCGTCGCCGATTTGGCACCGACCGGCGTCGGCTTGACCTTCGAACAGCCTTTCGAAGAGAACCGCGTTGCCGTGCGACGCGCGGTCGCACAGGCGCATGCTGCTGGCTTACGCGTGCTCTTGGTGCCCCATCTGTGGGTCGAGAGCGGCGACTGGCGGGCAGAGATTCAGCCCATGGGCGACGAAGGCTGGCAACGCTGGGCCCTCGGGTACCGCCAATTTGTCCGCGCATGGGCCGAGGTCGCTCGCGACGCCGGTGTCGACATGTTCGCCGTTGGTGTGGAGCTGCGCAGCTGGGTGACCACCGCTCGGGCACCGAGCTTCGTGGGGCTCATCCGCGAGCTTCGCGGCGTCTACCCGGGGCTTCTGACCTACGCGGCCAATTGGGACGATGTCGAAGACACGGTCATCCTCGGTGAGCTGGACGTCATCGGGATCAATGCCTTTTATCCACTCGCACACGAGCTCGGCGCGGGCCCCGACAAGCTCGCGGAGGGCGGGCGCGAGGTCGCGGAGCGGGTGCGTGCGCTGGCAGAGCGCTGGCAGAAGCCGATCTTGTTCACCGAGTTCGGCTACACGACGCGGGCCGACACCGCGGTGCGCCCTTGGGAGTGGCCGGATCATATGACTGCCGTGAAAGTGGACCAGGCCGCGCAAGCCGACGCCTACGCGGCGCTGCTGGCGCCGCTGCTCGAGGAGCCCTGGTTCGCGGGGGCGTTCGTCTGGCGCATGTACGCGGACCCCGACGACCTGTCGCAGGAGGCAGAGTGGGGCTTTTCACCGCGCGGCAAGCTAGCAGAGCAAGTGCTCGCCGACGCTTTCGCGGCGCACTGGGCCGCCGACGGACCGCGTCCGCTCGGAGCCGCACTGTACCGGCACGCCAGCGAGCACAGCTCCCTCGTTCCACGCGGTGGCCAGGACCTCGTCCGTCAGTAGAGCTCGACGCCCCGGGTAACGGGAGCGGGCAAGGCCAAGCTCAAGCGGGGCACGGCGGAGCTGCCGCCCTTCAAGTAAAGATAGCGGGCGTAGTTGCCAAGCACGCGCTCGACGTAGCCGCGCGTTTCGGCATACGGAATCCGGGCCACGAACACGTCGAGCTCGAGCGACTGCCCGCCTTCCAGCCAGCGCAATACGGCAACGGGGCCCGCGTTGTAGCTCGCTGCCGCGAGCGCCACGTTGCCCTGGAACACGTCCAGCAGCTTGCGCAGATAATGCGACCCAAGACGGACGTTGAAGGGCGGCTGACCGAGACGCTCGCTCCTGAAGGGCAATCCGAGCTCCGCTGCGAGCCGTTCGCCGGTGCTGGGGAGGATCTGCAGCAAACCAATCGCTCGAGCGGGTGACGTTACCTGCGGGCGGAACCCGCTCTCCTGGCGCATCACGGCGTAGATCAGCTCGGAGTCGAGCGCGTATTCAGCTGCCTGGGCGTCCACCAGGGCCGCGTAGGGCCGCGGATACACGCAGTCCCAAAGCCAGCGCCGCTCGGGTAGCGGAGACTTGCTGAGCTCGCTCGAGCTGACGGCGCCCTGGCCAACACGATAGGCGCGCTCGGCGGGGGCCAGTTGCGCGTACGCCGCACACAGCGTCCTGGCAGCCAAGGCCGGTGCGGGGCGCGTCAAGGTCGCTTCGAGCTCTGCCAACCTGAGCTCGGCTTCACGATCGAGCCCCAGCTCGTGCAACAACGCGACAGGCGCAGGCAGCTGCACGACGAGCGGCGCGCTCCTATCGACCACCTCCGCGCTCGCGGCTGGGGGAGGCACCACGTCACCCATGCTCTCCAGACGCGCGATCGCTGCCAGCGCCGCGAACGAGAGCGGGTAGTTGCGAGCCACCTGGTGGAAACGGGTGCGTGCCCGCTCGCGCTCCCCCGCTCGCAACCAGGCCACGCCTTCGAGCTGCTCGTAGCGCGAACGATCCCGCTCGCTGCTGGCCTTGGCGAGCTCCGCGAACGCGCGCGCCGCTTGGCGCGCCTGCCCGGAGGCCAGCCAGGCCACGGCGCGCTCGTCGAGCGCGCGCTCGGTGAAACGGCCCCGTAGCCCATAGCGCGCGACGTAAGCATCGTATGCCTTGCTCGCTTCTTCGAAGCGACCCGCTGTGTAGAGCAGCTGTGCGCGCTGATACTCGGCGTTCTCGCTCAGCGCACCCCGTGGGTCGGCGCGGCGCACGCGCGCATACAGATCCAACGCCTCCTGGATCGCCCCGTCCCGTGCCCGGGCCTTGGCAGCATCGAAGAATAGCGCGCCAGCACGAGCCGGGTTCAGCGCCGCCGCCGCGCTGAGCAGCTCCGCCGCGACGGAGAGCTCACGGCGCGCGGAAAAGCGAGCGCGCCCGCGCAGCGCCAGTGCCAAGCCCGCCTCGAGCGGTGGCGAGACGTCAGCGAGCACGGCAAGCTCGCTCTCCGTTTCGGCGATGAGACCCGCGCTGGCGAACGCCTCCGCACGCTTGTGGCGCTCGGCTGCCGTGAGCGGCCAGGGCGAGGGCAAGCTCTGCAGTCGCAGGGCCGCTCCCTCGGAGCTCGGACACAGCGGCGCTTCGACGGCCAGCCAACGCAAGTCGCGAGCCAGCAAGGCCGGCGCATCGGGGGGCGTCAGGTCCGCGAGCAAGCGCCGCGCGGGCGCTTCCAGTATGCAGCGCGAGCCCTTCTTTGGCAGTCCAGGCAGGAGCCCCTCGAGCGCGACGCGGGCACCCGCCCGTTCACCGAGCTTCGCCTTGGCCTCGGCGGCACGTAAACGGCTCAAAGGGTCGGAGCGCGATTCGAAATAGCTGAGTGCAAGCGCGGCCTCACCCGACTGCAAGGCGGCTGCCGCGCGGCGCGCGCGAATGGCGGCATCCAGCAGTGGCAGCTCTGCTTCCAGCCCTTTCAGCAAACGAACGGTGGTTGCGAAGTCGCCGAGCTCGGAGGCAACACTGGCACGCGCGTAGCGGACGCGCGGGTCGGCGCTCAGGCTGAGCGGCTCCGCCGACATCAAGCGCGCCGCATCCTCCCACCGCTCCATGCGCAGCGCCTGCGTCCATGGTCGAGCGAGCGGCGGCGGAGCCTCTAGGAGTGGCTGCAGCCCACCGACCAGTACGAGCGGCTTGGCCTGCCACGGCGCGAGGGCGGCGAGCGCCGGCTCACCCTGGGCGCGACCCGACGGTGCCGAACGGCTGCAGGCAAGCGATGCGCTCGCGAGCAGCAGGACAGAGGCAAGACGCGCGGCCCACACCCTGGCACAGCTAGCACGCCCCCTGCCTGGCGGCCGAGCTTTTGCCGGCTGCGTGCCCCACGACGCGTGCGGCTCGCGCGTCTACCAGCCCCAGCGATACTCCGCGTGCAGGAGCATGCCGACAGCCGAGCCTTCGGGTAGCCACGTGTCATACGCGAGCTCCGCGCCCACGGCTGCGCTGCGAGAGAACGCATAGTCGCAGCCCAAGAGTGTGCCCAGCATGCCGCCGCTGCGAGTCAGCGAGGCGGCCGGCGGCGTCCCGAACAAATAATAATAACCAGCGCGGACTCCGATGTACGGAACCCACTCAATCACGTCGATCTTGTAGACGAGCGCCAGAGCGCCCTGCGACAACGTGTTGCGCGATTGCCCCGCTTCACGCGCCTCATGCAAAGAGCTGCGAAGCTCCAGCCGGACGTCGAAAACGTCAGAGACGCCGTGCGCCGCGTGGAGCGCCAGGGCACCCCCGGACTTGTAAGGGCTCGCGGGGGAAACGAGACCCGCACCACCCCCCACATGCCATTGGCGCTCGAAGGCGGACGCCGCGCCCGGCACGAGCAGCCACCCTAGAGCGACGGGCCCGAACAGCCCGCGAGCGCAACGACGACGAAATCGACCCGTTCTCGACAACAAGGGCGCGCATCCTAGCCTGCCTTCGAAGGCAGCGAACACCAAACCACCTTCGGCCGCACGTGGTCGCGCGGCGCGCCTCGCTGAGTTTCCTGGCCCGCCCGTCAGACGGAGCTGGCTTATGAAAGACCCTAAACCCGCAGCTACACTGAAACCTTTGGAGCTGGCTGGCCAATTTGCGGTGTTTCTGCTCCCTCGGGCCAAGCCTCGCTCGGTTTCTGCGTTACTGTAAACAGCACCCCGCGGGGCTAGCCACCTGGAGCGCCGGCATGACAATCGAGAACGAAGATCGCTGGTACGTGCAATTCGACTCGCAAGAAGTCCGCCTGATGACCCTGGAAGAGCTCGACGAAGCCTTTCAGCAGGGTCTGATCCACGAGAACACCTATCTGATTCAGGTGGGCTCGAGTGAGTGGCAGACGTTGGCGGACGTTGCCGGCCTGGGCAGCGGGGAAGGCCCCGCAGAAGACGAGATTGAGACCGCTGCTCTGCCGCCCTCCCAGATCGCTGCAAGCTTGCGACCAGAGCCACAGCCCGGCCCCGCCGCGGCGCCCGCGCCCGCCGCCGCCCACCCGCTACCGCAAGCTCAGGGCTTCGCCCGCGTCGCCGCACCCGTGAGCGCCTGGCCGCCGGTGGTCGCTGCAATCGCCCACAACAGCTCCGCGGCATCGGATGCCCCACCGAGCAACGCGCTTCAGAGCGGCAGGAGCATGATCCCGGTCGTTCACGATGTGAGCGACCTGGACGTCGATGCGTCGCAGTTCAAGCGAAGCCGCAGCTCCGTCGCCTTGTTCGCAGCCGCAGCCGTGGCGCTGCTCGGTGGCGGCGCGTTCGCGCTCACGCAGCTGGACGCCACCCCCGCAGCCCTTCCCCCGGCGGCGCAGGGCCCGGTCGCCGCGGCGGCACTGCCGCGCCGCCCATTGATCGAGCCGGTCACGGCCGCAGTGATCTCGCCGGCACCCGCCGAAGCCCCACGAACCGAGACCACCACCCGTCAGTTGAGCGAAGACATGAAGCAGGCGCTGCTCGACGCCGACAAGAGCCGCAGCAACAAACGCAAGTCGCGCGCTCCAGCGGCAGCCTCGCGCCGCAGCGGTGGCAACGGCAGCAGCGGCAAGAGTGTGTTCCGCTCCGGTGGCAGCGCAGACGATCCGTTGAACTCGAACCTGTGAGTGCGCTGGCGACCAGCTCTGCCGGTCGCCGCTTCACAGCATGCTGACAGGGTCCACGTCGATGGCGACGCGCACCCGCCGGTCCACCTCGGCCCGTGCCACCGATAGCAAGCTCTGACGCAGCCCCGCGCGCTCGGGTGCACGCAGTAGCAGCTGGAAGCGGTAGCGGTTGCGCAGCCGCGCCAGTGGCGCTGGCGCGGGGCCCAACACCACCACGTCGGAGGGTGCGGCGCGGCGGGCCGTGCGCGCGAGCATCTCGGCAGCCTGCTCGGCAACGGCGAGCTCTACGGCATCACAACGCACCAAGGCCATGCGTGAAAAGGGCGGATAGCCGAGCTCTCGGCGGGCCTCGATCTCCTGAGCCACGAAGCCCTGCACGTCGTGGCGCGCGGCGCAGGCAATGGCCGGATGCTCCGGCTGGCGCGTCTGGATCAGCACCCGTCCAGGAGCGTCGCCACGGCCCGCGCGACCGGCAACCTGGACGAACAGGTGAAAGCTGCGCTCCGCCGCCCTGAAATCCGGTAGCGACAGCGCCGCGTCGGCGTTGAGCACTCCGACTAGGGTGACGTGCGGCAGATCATGCCCTTTGGTGACCATCTGCGTGCCTACCAGAATATCGATCTCGCGCTTGTGCATGCGTTCGAGCACGTGCGCGCTCTTGGCCCCCGCCGCCACGTCCCGATCGAGCCGCGCGACGCGCGCCTTTGGAAAAGCCTCCGCGAGCACGCTCTCGATTCGCTCCGTGCCAGCTCCCTCCTCCAGCAGGCGAGCACCTCGGCACTTGTCGCAGAGCGCCAGGCGCGCGCAGTCGTAGTCGCAGTAGTGACAGCGCAACCTGTCGCCCGACGATCGATGCAGGGTCAGCGCCACGGAACAATGCGGGCATTCGGCGATGTGACCGCAGTCGTCGCAAATCAGACTCGGGGAAAAACCGCGCCGGTTCAGGAACAAGATCGCCTGCTGCTCGTCAGCCAGCACGCGCTCGAGCTCGCGGTAGAGTCGCAAGCTGAGCAACGGCTGCCCCCCGGGGCCCGCACCCGTACGGCGTAGATCCACGATTTCGACCTCCGGCAAGCGAGACGCAGTCCGCGCGCGCCCCGGCAGCTTCAGCCACTCGAGGCGTCCTTGCTCGACGAGAGCCAGGCTCGAGATCGAGGGGGTCGCAGAGCCGAGAACACACACCGCGGAGGCGCGATGAGCGCGCAGCAGGGCCATGTCGCGAGCGTTGTAGCGCACGCCCTCTTCCTGTTTGAAAGAGCCATCGTGCTCCTCGTCGACACACAAGAGGCCCAGGTTGGGCACCGGCGCGAACAGCGCCGAACGTGCCCCGACGACCACGCGCAGCTTGCCGCTGTGCAGCGCCTTCCACATCGCGTGCCGGTCCGCGTCACCGAGGCCGCTGTGCAGCACGGCGATTGAATCGCCCAGCCGCGCGCGGAAGCGGGTGACCAATTGTGGGGTGAGCGCGATCTCGGGCACGAGCACGATCGCACCGCGACCGAGCGCCAAGCAACGCTCCACCGATTTGAGATACACCTCCGTCTTGCCTGACGCCGTGATGCCGTCGAGCAAGAACGCCCGTCTCGCGTTATCGTCGAGCCGAGCGCAGATGGCCGCGACCGCTGCGGCCTGCGGCGCCGTCAGCTCGGGCGGGACATCCGGCACGCAGGGCTGCGCGAAGAACACGTCGCGCTCGGCTTCGACCTCCTCCACCACGACCAGGGCCTCTCCGGCGAGTCGACGCACGATGGAACGCGCGCTCTTCCAGCGCTCTTGCAGCACGCTCAGCGGCGTCGGACCTGCTTGCAGCAAGAAAGCCAGTAGCTCGGGAGCGTTGCCCCGCAGGCCTGGTGCTGCCGAGGCGGTGGCACGGGCGACCTGCACACTTCGCCCCACCATGCGTCCGCCGCCACCGGCAGCACCCAGAGCGCGGGCGCGCGTGCGTTCGACGGCCGGTAGCGCGAGCTGCACGACCTCGCCGATGGGTGCCAGGTAGTAGCGCGCCAGCTCCTGCAGAAAGCCCAAGAGCTCCTCCGACAGCACGGGCTCCGCATCGACGACGGCGCGGAGCGGCTTCAGCTTCTCCAAGGCAACGTCCGGTGGCGCGGAGCCCACCTCCAGCACCACGCCGAGCACGTTGCGTCGCCCGAACTCGCAGAGCACGCGTGCGCCGCGGCGCACCTGTCCCGCAAGCTCCTCAGTCACCGTGTAGGTGAAGGCTTGGCCGAGTGGGACGGGGACCGCGACGCGAGCGAACAGCAAGAGTCAAGGGTACAGGTAGGCTGCGAGGCCCACCGCCAGCAACAGCAGAATGGCGCCGAGCGCGAGCAGGTTCGCGCGGAGCTCCTTGGAGCCGGCACCCCGATCTTGGTGTCCATGCATCATTGCCTCGAGCGAGGCCGAGGGCGGCGCATCACGCGGCACCCGCACCGCGTCCGGCTGATCCTCCTCGGAGCTTGGCGGCGGAGGTAAATACGGCCTCGACGTCGGCCGCTTGCCAGGCTCGTCATCCGCGTCGGACACTGGTCTCCCAAGCTTTCATGGATGGGCCGAGCGGTTGGAGGCGACGCTCAGTCGCCGACGGTCGATGCCTTGTCGAGGCCGAATCCCTCGTGCAAGGTGCGCACGGCGAGCTCCGTGTACTTGGCTGCGATGATGCAGGAGATCTTGATCTCGCTGGTGCTGATCGCCTGGATGTTGATGCCTTCGCCAGCGAGCAATCCGAACATCTTGCTGGCCAGACCAGCGTGCGACCGCATGCCCAGGCCAACGATCGACACCTTGACGATATCGGTGTCGTACTCGACGGCGGCGCTGACCTCTTGAGCGGTCTGCTCGATGAGACTCTGCACGCGTGGTAGATCGGTCTTGGTCACCGTGAAGGTCACGTCCGTCCGCGAGTCGCCGCCACGCGACGGGCTCTGGATGATCATGTCGACGGAGACGTTCTTCTCCGCCAGCATGCCGAAGATCTTGGCAACCACGCCGGGACGATCGGCGACGCCAATGAGCTGAACCTTGGCCTCGCCCTTGTCGTACGCGACACCCGCGACGACGACGGACTCGAGACCTTCTTCGCCGACCACCATGGTGCCGGAGCGATCGCTGAATGACGAACGAACGTGGACCGGAACTCCGTACTTCATGGCTACCTCTACTGAGCGGATCTGCAGGACCTTCGCACCGAGCGAGGCGAGCTCCAGCATTTCTTCGTAACTGATGCGATCGATTTTGCGAGCCTGCGGACAGCTGTTCGGGTCGGTCG
>DASQDA010000386.1:0-6642 GCA_035634435.1 Polyangiaceae bacterium | reverse complement strand
TGCATCGCCGCCTGGATCTCCGTCCATGCAAGGATGCCGGGCGGATAGTAGTCGCTCAACATGGGTCCGAGGGCGGTGACGATCAGCGCCTCGGGATACACGTTGCGGACCTCTGCCAAGAAGGTCACGTAACTCTGCTTGAAGGCGTGCAGATCGATGGCCATTGCGGGCGGTGAAAAGTCGTTGGTGCCAAGGTTGATGATCACCGCATCCGGTGTGAAAGCGTGGAAGTCCCAGGCGGGAGCGCTCGGGTTCTCCGGCAAGGTGAGCTTCCACATCGCGGGCACGAGCAGCCCCGGAAAGCTGTCGAAGTTGCGTGACACCCCGCGTCCCGACGCAGCCACTGCCACATACTCTGCATCGAGAGCGCGCGCGGCGACGGCGCCATAAGCCAGGTAGGCGTTGCTGTTCAGCGTCGTGTACTTGAAATCGTCCGGCGTGGTCGTGCTGATCTCGTTGCCATAGCCACATGTGATCGAGTCCCCGATCACCTCGATGGCGCGGGTCTTCGCCACGACGGGCAGCAGGGCGTTGCCCGCTTCGATCCGCAGCCCCAAGAAGTCGCCCCGCCCCTGGCTCGGACGCCCGCCAGGGCCGCTCTCGACACGCTTCCAGATTTCGAGCTCGTGCTCCCCCGCGCCGAGCTCGCGGCCTAGCGGATAGACGGTCTCGCTGGGCGATACTTTCAGCTTTTGATGGACGCCGTCCAGAACGACCTCGTAATAGTTGGCAACGGTTTCGCCTTTCTGCCCGTAGTCCCTGAGGCGCAAATCGACCGCGTTGCCCTCGAAGCGGACGCGGATTGACACAGCGGGATACGCGAACGAAACCTGCGTCGGGTCTGAGCAGTCGACGCGACCCATGTAGTGAATGTTGGGATCGTTCGCCGGGACGTCGACCAGGCCGTCGGCGCCCGGCTCGCTGTACTCGACGGCAGCGCTGTGTCCGCAGACGCTCGGTACCATCGCACCCTTGGCGCGCACACTGGGGCCACCAGTCGGTGGCGGCAGGGACGGATTTTCCAGAGGCGCTGACCCCCCTTGCCCTGCTCCTCCGTTCGAGGCGCCTCCGCCGTTTCCGCCAGTGGCCACTGCTTCGGTTTTATTGTCCTGGCAAGCGCTGGCGCACATCAAAACGAACGGCAGCAGAACGGACCGGGCGGCGGATCTCATGTTAGGCCCGTCGTCTAGCGCTGCACCCTCAAGGGGGCCACTCCAAAGCAGACCGGCGCTTCAAAGCCTGCATCAGAGAGCCGCTTCGCGCGAAAGGTCGCGCGCTGTTTTGGCGCGGTGAGCGCCTGCGGCCCGTGATAAAGATCGTGTCCTTGCGCAGCATCACGGAGCGCCTCCTGCTGGGTATCGTCGCCGATTCGGACGACGCAACCGTGGCGTGGGCGCTCGATGGCACCGTACTCATCTGGAACGCCGCGGCCGAGCAGGTGTTCGGATACAGCGCTACGGAAGCGCTGGGGCAGCCGGTCACGCGTTTCTTTGGCGCCGAGCTCTTGCGCGCACTGGAGACGCCGGAGCCCACGCACGGAGCCCACACGCACCTTGCCGAGCTGATGGGGCGAGACGGCGTGGGCGTCACGGTCCCTCTCGAGGTAAGGCGCGTGCTCGACGCGCAGGGGGAGCCCATCGGCGGTGTTGCGCGGGTGCGGAATAGGGGCTCCGGCGGCGCCCATGCGCGCGGCGCGCCGAGCCAGGAAGACGCCGAGCGCCTGAGCCTGGCGCTCGCTGCCGCCCGGCTCGGGGACTGGGGCTGGGACGCACGCACGGACGTCGTCGTGCTCTCGGCGCGGGCGGCGGAAATCTTCGGCGTTAACGCCAACACCCACACCACCTGGGAAGCGCTGCGGGAGCTGCTGCATCCCGACGACCGTGAGGCCGCGCGCCTCGCCGTCGAGCGAGCACTCACCTCGCACGGCGATTATTCGATCGAGTACCGACTGATCAATGCTGGGCGCGAGCGCTGGGTCGCGGCGAGCGGCCGTGGCAGGTACGCTGCGAGCGGCGAAGCCATGGGCATGTTCGGCATGGTCCAGGACATCTCGAGCGACCGCCTGCTCCTTCGCCTCGACGATGCAGTCCGCCCGCTCGTCAGGTCAGAAGACATCACCTACACGGCCGCCCGCGTGCTCGGTGAGCACCTGAACGTGCACCGCTGCGCGTATGCATTCGTGGAGGCAGACGAGGACACGTTCATCCTCACGGGCAATTACACCAATGGCGTCCAGAGCATCGTGGGACGCTACCGCTTCCGCCAGTTCGGCGCCGAGTGCCTGCGTCTGATGCGCCGCGGAGAAGCCTACGTCGTCAACGACAGCAACGCCGATCCGCGCATCGACGAGCAGGATCGCAAGGCGTACGCCTTCACCGCAATCCGCGCGGTGATCTGCGTGCCTATCCTGAAGTCGGGGCGCTTCGTCGCGGCGATGGCAGTTCACATGCAGGTCTGCCGCAGCTGGTCTGCGGCCGAGGTGGCGCTGGTGCAACAAGTGGCGAGCCGCTGCTGGGAGAGCATCGAACGAGCTCGCTTCGAAGCGGAACGCGAGATCCTGCTCGAGCGTGCCGAAGCGGCCAACCGGGCCAAGGATGAGTTCTTGGCCATGCTGGGGCACGAGCTACGCAACCCGCTCGCACCCATCGTGACGGCGCTTCAAATTATGAAGCTGCGAGACGCCTCCTCGTCGCGGCGCGAACGCACAGTGATCGAGCGGCAGGTCAATCACCTCACGCGCCTGGTGGACGACCTGCTCGACGTCTCGCGCATCGCGCGCGCCAAGATCGTGCTCAAAAAGGAGCTCGTGGAGCTGTCCGATGTCGTCCTTCATGCTGTCGAGGTCGCAAGCCCCCTCTTCGAGCAGCGAGCGCACACCCTGGCGCTCGAGCTGACGCGCAACGGTCTGCTCGTCGAAGGCGACCTTGCACGTCTAACGCAGGTCGTGAGCAATCTGCTGACGAACGCGGGCAAGTACACCCCGCCTGGAGGTCACATCGTCGTCGCTACTCGCCTCGAGGGTGAGGAGGCAGTGCTGCGCGTGCGCGACAACGGCATCGGTATGTCGGCCGAGGTGCTGCCACATGTGTTCGAGCTGTTCGCGCAAGGCGGGCAAGCCATCGATCGTGCGCAAGGTGGGCTCGGTCTCGGCCTCTCGATTGTCCGCGATCTCGTGGAGCGACACGGCGGCAGCGTCGCGGCCCTGAGCGATGGACAGGACCGAGGCAGTGAGCTCGTGGTGCGCCTGCCGCGAGCTCACCCCGGCGATGCAAAGCTCACCCCCGCATCGCAGCAGAGGGCGAGCGAGCAGCAGACGAGCGCCCTTGGAGCTCGGGTTCTGGTTGTGGACGACAACGAGGATGCCGCAGAAATGCTGGCGGAGGCCCTGCGGTTGCGCGGCTGTGTGGTGCACATCGCGCACCACGGTCCCGGGGCTCTCGAGCTTGGCGCCGCGCAGAGCTTCGATGCCGCGCTGCTCGATCTCGGATTGCCGATGATGGACGGCTACGAGCTGGCGGCTCGGTTGCGTGAGCTACCCAATCTCGAGAAAGCGCAGTTCATTGCGGTCACCGGCTACGGCCAGGATTCCGATCGGCAGCGCTCCAGTGCAGCCGGCTTCCATCACCACCTCGTCAAGCCGGTGAACCTGAGCGCCCTGGAAACCCTGGTGGGGTCTCTCGCCGGCGCAGCCACGCCGCGGCACGGCGGCGCCCGCGACCCCTTACCCGCCGACGGCTAGCACCCAGCTCCCCTGCTCCCTCCCGCCTTCGTGAACGCTCATTCGCGGATCTGCGCACCGAGCTCGGCAACGAGCGCTTCGGCTACTCGTGCGCGGATCGCCAGGGCTTCGTTCATCTCCAGCGTTCGCTCTCCAGCATTCAGCCGCAGGCGGATAGCGATCGCCTTGCGTTCGCCAAATTGCGCGCCCCGGAACTCGTCGAAGGCCTCGACGTCACGCAGGAAGGGTCCCGCGACGGCGCGAACGACACTGCGAATGCGGCCAGCCGTCACCGGGAGAGCCACCACGAGTGCGATATCGAGATCGATCGAGGGCAGCCGATCGTACTCGCGGAAGGTGGGCCGCGGCGGCGCGTCGGCAAGCAACGCAGCAGCGTCCAAGTCGGCGACGAACGTCGGCTGCGCCAGGTCGAAAGCGTCCATGACGAGCGGATGGACCGCCCCGAAGGTCCCGTAACTCGTGGCGCCGCGCACGATGCGAGCGGCCGCACCGGGGCGGTAGGGCGGCTCGTCGCAAGGCACGAGCTCGACCCCCTCGGCGAGCCGCAAGCACGACAACACCTCCATCAGCACCGCCTTCAGATCGAAAAAATCGACGGTGCGCGGAGTCTGATCGTGAAGCGTGGGCAGGAGCGCCTTGCCCGCGACGAGCAGCACCACCCGCTCGTTCTCGAACGGCAGCAGCCGCGGCGGCGGGCTCGCGGCGAACGCGGGTCCGATCTCGAACAGCCGACACACGTGGGTGTGCCGCAAGTTCGTGGCCGCGGTCTGCAGCAGTGCGGGTAACAGCGAGCTTCTGAGCAGCGAGCGCTCGGTACTGACGGGATTGAGCACAGCCACCGCGCGAGCTCGCTCCGCATCCGGGTGGCCAGCATAGAGGCGCGCCTCGAGGTCGGGACCATTCAGCGAATAGGTGAGGATCTCCTGCTGGCCAGCGCGCACCAGGGCGTCACGCAGCGCTTCGCGCACCGAGGTTCGGTCTTCGTGCAAACGCTCGGGAATGATTTCCCGTGGCATCGACTCAGGGATCTTTTCATAGCCCTGGAGCCGAGCCACCTCTTCGATCAGATCGCAGGGTAGTGTGATGTCGGCGCGCTCGTTGCCAACGTTGGCCACCAGCGTCGCGCCCGTCGCATCCGCCTCCAACGCCAGCCCCGCGCGACGCAAGGACTCCGCGGCGTCGGCCAAGGTGAAGCTCGTGCCGAGGCTACCGTTCAGCTCTTCGAGTGTCAGCTCGATGCGACGCGGCGGCGGCACGCCCAGCGACGCCTCACCCCAGGCCTGGAGCGTCAGCGCTGGAGACGACTGGCGCAGAATCTCCACGAAGCGCCGCGCGGCGGGACCCGTCAGCTCGGGATTCACACCCCGGCTAAAACGCGCCGAGGCCTCGCTGTACGCCTTCGTGGCTTGCTGGCTCCGGCGGATGGCAACGTACTCGAAGGCCGCAGCTTCGAGCAGCACGCGGCGCGTGCCCGCGTGAATGGCCGTGGGGCGTCCGCCCAGCACACCGGCGATCGCGACGGGTACGTCGTTGGACACGATGAGCGGCACGCCCTCGGGCAAGGCCGCCGGCTGTTCGTCCTCGGCCTGCTGCAGTGTGAGCAAGCGCTCGCCTGCGCGCGCTCGGCGCACCCCTAGCTCGAGGTTCGGCAGCAGGTCCGCGTCGTACGGGTGCGTCGGTTGACCGAGCTCCAGCATCACGTAGTTGGAGGCGTCAACGACGTTGTTGATGGGGGTCATACCGGCGAGCACCAGGCGCCGGCGCAACCACGCCGGCGACTCCGTGACCTGCACGTTGTCGAGCAACGTCACGCTCAAGCTGCTGCACGCGTCGGCGGCGGTGAGCGTGGGAACGAGATGCTCGGGCGCGGGCTCCACCGCCGAAGCTTGCGGCTCCACGAGCTCGAGGCGTTGCAGCGCCGCAACCTCGCGTGCCATGCCCAGCATGGACTGGCAGCGGGCGATGTTGGGCAGAATCGCAACGTGCAGCACGAGGTCCGCGGCGCTGCCTTCGGGCCGCTGCACCAGCGAGGCAACGGCACTTCCAGGCGCCACGGAGGGCGGGAGTAGGATGGCCTTCTGCGTGTCCTCACCCAGGCCGAGGTTGGCCTGGTGCACCAGTACCGCCTCGGACGGCTCGCCGTAGGACTCGGTGACCTCCACCGTCTCCAGGGCAAGGCCGGAGCTTGCGAGCAGCGTTGCGCCCGGGAGCGCGACCGCGATCTTCTGACCAGCGCTGAGCTCGGCGGCAGTCGTGACGAGAGTGCGGCGGCGATCGGCATGAATGCTGAGTCGCGAGGTTCCAGGAGCTTTGGGCAGCGGCTGAAGCTCCAGAATCTCGGCTGCTACAATCAGAGGATCGAACACGCCCACCGGTTGAACCACGTCGACCTCGATGCCGGAGAGCGTGAGGCGCTCGGCAGTGTCGGTCGCGTCGAGAGTTTGCGAAAAGAACTCCTGAAGCCAGGAGAGCGGAACCTTCATGCTGATGATCCTGGGAGAAGGAGAAGCTCAGCGAAACTGACGCAAGAAGCGCAGATCGTTGGCGAAGAAGTGCCGAATGTCATTGATACCGTGCAAGAGCATCACCATGCGTTCGATGCCCATGCCGAACGCGATCCCGCGCACCACACTGGGGTCGTAGCCGCCGTTCTTCAACACGACCGGGTGTACGAGGCCGGCTCCGAGCAGCTCGAGCCAGCCGCTCTGCTTGCAGACGCGACAGCCTTGCCCGCCGCAGAGCGTGCAACGGATGTCCACTTCGACGCTGGGCTCCGTGAAGGGGAAGTAACTGCCTCGCAGTCGGATTCGCTGATCTTTGCCGAACACGCGTCGAGCAAACCCGAGCAACACACCTTTCAAATCGCTCAGACGAATGCTCGGACCCAGCATTAGCCACTCTAT
>DASQDA010000385.1:0-2269 GCA_035634435.1 Polyangiaceae bacterium | reverse complement strand
CCGCTCGCGGCCGCGAGACCGGCGAGCCGGCGTAAGAAGGCGCGCTGAAGCGCTGCGCTTGCGGTACTCGACGGCGAACGGTACCCTCAGCGGCGGGCCTGGCGCGCATCCTGCGTTCGACCCCCGAAGGCCAACAGGTGGTCGAGCTGCGCGAGCACAACTCGCTTGGCCGCCATCCAAGCAATTCGATTCAGCTTCTCGATAAGATCGTCTCGAAAGAGCACTGCATCGTCGAACGCCGCGGAAACACGTTCGTCCTGCGTGACCTCGGCAGTCTCAACGGCACCTACGTCAATGGCGAGCGGGTGAACGGCGAACAAGAGCTGCGTCACTCCGACGACATCGCCCTGGGCGGAACCCGTGCGCGTTTCGACGACGGCAGCGGCGCACCCGTCGGGCCACCCCCGGCGTATGGCTCGCCGATAGCGGGGCCTGGCTCCAGCGTCGCTGGCTGGGGGGCACCTGCGAACGCAAGCCCTGCCTCCATCGCGCAACCGACCTTTCAAGCGCCGCAGCCGAGCACGTCGAGCTTCGCTCAGGGCAACCAGAACGCGTCCGGCGCTCACATGACCGGCAGCATCGGCGTGCAGCCCGCGCCGTTCGCCGCCGTCAGCGCAGGCCCGGCGGGCACGTCAGCGATGCCGCAAGTGCCGCCCACCGCCACACGCGTCGACATCAATGATCGGGCACGGGCGATCGGCACGCAAATAGCGGCGATCCAGAAGGGCTTTTTGCCTTACGACCAGCTGGCAGGCAACGCCTCGCAGCTAGCCGCCGACTACGAGCGGCTGCGACTGTCCCACGAGCTGTCGCGTGAGATCGCACTCGAGCGCGACTTGCCCACGCTCCTGAACAAGATCCTGATCACGATCTTCAAGTTCGTGCACGCCGACCGCGGTGTGATTTTCCTGATGGCTGGGGACGCCGAGCTCGTGCCGAGCGCGTCGTTGCGGCGCGATGGAACCGACTCGCCCATCCCGGTGTCGTCGACCATCATGAATCACGTGATCAAGGAGCGCGCCACGGTGCTCACGCACGACGCTGCCATGGATTTCGCCGCGTCCAAGGGCAAGAGCATGATCCTGAACCGGATCAGCTCGGCCATCGTCGCCCCCTTGTTACATAGCGACGAGATCCTCGGCGTGTTGTGGCTCGACAGCGAGACGCTCGCGCAGTTTCAACCCAAGGATATGGAGATCGTGACGGCGATCGCGGCGCAAGCGGCGATGTTCATCGAGATCAACATCCTCGGAAAGAAGATCGAGCAGGAGATCGTGCATCGTGAGCGCTTCAGCCGTCTGCTGTCGCCGAACCTGGCCAAGCGGGTGCTCTCCGGTGAGCTCGAGGTGAAGAAGGGCGGACAGCTCGTGGACGAGTGCACCGTCTTCAACTCGGACATACGCGGCTTCACCCCCATGAGTGAAGGTGAAAAGCCGGAGCTCCTGGTGGAGATGTTGAACGAGTACTTCGAGCTGATGGTCGAGACGCTGTTCAAATACGAAGGTACGCTCGACAAGTTCATGGGCGACGGCATCATGGCGCTGTGGGGCGCGCCGGTGGTGCATCCGGACGACGCCATGCGCTCCGTGAGCTGCGCGCTCGAGCAGATGGAGGTGCTCGGCCGCTTCAACCGTCGGCGGCTGGAGGCCCAGCTGCCCGCGCTGGCTATCGGAATCGGCATCCACACCGGACCTCTGGTGGCGGGTTACATCGGCAGCTCCAAGGCGCTGAGCTACACGGTCATCGGCGACACGGCGAACACCAGCGCCCGGCTGTGCGGCGTGGCCACGGCGGGTCAGGTGCTGGTGAGCGAAGCGACGCTGGCCCGACTCGGCGGTAAATTCGACGTCGAGGAGCTTCCGCCGTCACTGCTCAAGGGCAAAGAGCGGCCCTTCCGCACTTTCGACGTGAAGCGGCTGCGCCCGAGCGTCCAGGTCCCGCTCGCCTACGGCAGCTAAGTCACGCCGGTCGATGGCGACTAATGACGCAGCGGGCCGCCCACAACGCGGCGCAGCATGCGGTCGGCCCCGACCTGGAACCGGGTCCAGGTGGCGCCTCGGCTCGACTTCGCCTTCGCTTTCATTCACATTCCCGCCGCGCATGGCTCACGTTCTGGCTTTCGAGCGCCCCGTCGTCGAACTGGTGACACGCGTCCGCGAGCTCCGCGAGCTCGCCAGCGCAGACGATCGTTTCGGCGCCGAGCTGCGACGCCTGGAAGACAAGGCGGCCAAGCTCGCGCGCGAGGTCTTCGCGAAGCTCAGCCCGATGC
>DASQDA010000384.1:0-5384 GCA_035634435.1 Polyangiaceae bacterium | reverse complement strand
TTGGAACCTTGGCCACACCTTGCTAACCATCAAGTAGTCGCCGACGTGGAGCGTCGGGTACATTTGAGTATGGGGGATCCTGAACGCCTCGGCGGCGTGCCGAGACAGAGGACGGAGCGCAAACTCGAGCATGAGCAGCGACCCAGCGATCGCCAAGGCAATGTATCTCCACCGCGGCAACGGATCCTTGGGCTGCAAGCGCAACGTCTCAATGGGTGCCAGCAGCAGCCACATGGCGACGCTTACGAGCACGATCCAGGTGGCGCGCGAAAAACCGAGCGCCCGCAGTGCAACGGCAGACATCCATGCCAGCACATAAGCGGCGTACCAGGCGGCCGCTCGTCGCCGATGGCCCAACGCGAAGTGGCCCACCCCAGGACCTCCGAGAATTGAGACGAGGACTACGGCGGCCATTCGGCGTTTTTGAGGAGCCGTTCTAGGCGAGCGCTGCTCAATCAACGGCATTGGCCTGAGGTCCTCCGTTCAATGTAACCGCGTCCAGAAGCGACCGCACCAGCCATGGCGAGGTCGCGGCGGAACTAGAGCCTTACGCGTGTGCGCCACGAGTGTGCAGCCGCCAGTAGACTGGTCATGAAGCTGCTTTTGGCGTGTGAGTACACGAGCAGGGTTCGCGCGCCGCTGGTCCAGGCAGCGCGCTTGGCCTCGCCGTAGAGCCCTGCGGCCTCAGGATGCGAACGGAGGTAGTCGCGAATCGCCAGATTGTCGTGCCAGAGGCTGCTGTTGCTCTGCACCACTGCCAGGTTCGTGGCATGCGGGCTCCGCCGGCGGAAGTACTCGCGACCAGGAATTCCTGCCTCACCCAGGTGTTCGTAGCCAAGGCTCTCCAAAGTTGCGCGGTGGGCGGGCTCGAGCGGCCAGCGCGCCGGTGCGACGAGGATATCAATGATGGCTTTCGCGGCAAGGTTCCGCACGGCCGTGCTGCCGAAGTGCTCCAGCGCATCGAGGTGCGAGCCGAGCGCGCGCCGAAGCTCCCATGCGTCGTGCTCGAACCAAGCTGGCCAGCGTGCGTCGAAAGCGAGGACTTCTATTGGCTCGTCCAGCTCCCGCGCCATGCGGCGTTCGAGCCTATCGGCGCTCGGCGGCGGGAGCAATGGCAAGCACTTCGCAGGGCCAGATCAGCGAAGGCGGTCGTCCCGAGCTGCCGCAGCGCGCGCCCACGAGGGACTCCGTGCGCCTACTGGGTCAGTAGGAGGACTTCCGCGGCATGGCTGACGAATGCGGTGGTTCGTTCTCTTCGACGCGCTTCTTCCTCTGCGGGTAAGCCCCAAACGGGCAACGTGGCGAGCGCAGCCGAGCCGACGTAGACGTCCCAAAGAGGTAGGTCGCAAAGCTCGGCTCCGGAGGCGGCGAGGTAGTGGTCAGTGAACGACCGAGAAGCGGCGGCGTCGAACAGCGCGTTCAATTCGGCACGACAACCAGCAACGTCAGACACCGGCGGTCCGAGCGCAGCGTCTTCCCAGTCGATGACGGCCGCGAGCTCAGCCTTCGCCCACAGGACATTGCCGGGCCAAAAGTCTCCATGAAGCAGCGAGGGTCGTGCACGGCGTACGCCATAGGAAGCGACGACCTCGCGCAGGGGAGCGAGCTCGGGCCCGCAAGGCAGGTATTCGAGCGCACCCTGGACCGGGTCCTCGCGAGATGGCAGGGGAGGCAATCGAAGTACATCGACATCGATGGCGTGGAGCCGGGCGAGGAATCTGGCCATCTGATGCAGGGCCGAGTCGAGCGACGCTGCCGCGATATCCGTGGAGCCGTCGACCATGTCCATGACGAAGAACGGCGAGGGCAGAAGCAGAGCTGAATCGTCGAGGAGGCGAGGCCTTGGCACAGGCAAGCCTGCACGGTGCAGCGTGGCGAGCAGCTGAAACTCCGTCTGGGTTACATCGCTGGCAAGCGCCTTCCACTTGGCAGCGCCATGCCGTCGGACCACGAGGCGTGCCAGACCAGCGGGGGAGGAGATGTCGAGCACGTGCACTGCCGCCGACACGCCACCTTTTAGCGGTCGGTGGGCGAGCAACGTCGCTCCCGGGATCACGCGTTGGGCGACGGTCGAGAACGCCAGCTCGAGTGGAGTGTCAGCCATGTCGCCCTCGCCGCTTCATCCCGCCAAGTGTAGCAGCCCTGTCCGATACCCCGGCCACCTCCTTGGACCCGGGGATCCAGTACTCGGGCCTGTGGCGAAGCTCGCCTTCGTCGAAGGGGCGCAGGTTGGCTACTATGGTTGGACCCGGCATGCTCATCCTCCGTCGCCCTGCGCCCGCTCTCAACGATCTCATCCACTGCTTGTGGGCGTCGGACGCCTATGCGGCACGAGAATCTCGCGAGCGCGTGTTGCCTTCGGGGGCGGTCCGGATCGTCATTCATATCGAAGAGCGGCCGCTGCAGCTCTATGAGGAGGAGCGCTCCCTCGAGCCATCTCGGTTCTTGGGAGGAGTGCTAGCCGGTGCGCGCACCACTCCGCTGGTGATTGGGACTATCGGGCTCGGGGCGACGCTGGGCGTTGACTTCCAGCCTGGAGGCATCCGTCACTTCCTGGGTTGCGCGGCCGATGCCGTGGCGGAGCAGATCGTTCCGCTTGACGCCATCTGGGGACGGTCGGCCAGCTTGCTGCGCGAGCAACTGCTGGCGACGCCAGGCGCCTCGAAGCGGCTCGAGCTCCTCGAGCGCTTTCTGAGGCAGCGGGTGCGCGGCGGATTGCAGCGTCCTGCAACGTTGCGCGAGGCGCTCATTGCCTTCGAGCAGTCCGAGCTGAAATCAGTGGCGGACGTCAACCGCCGGACCGGGCTCTCCCCACGGCGCTTGAGCGCGCTGTTCCGTGAAGAGATCGGGCTCGGGCCCAAGACTTTTTGGCGCCTGCGCCGGTTCAACGCCGCCGTCCGCAGCCTGGAGCAGCGCGAGTTGCGCGGCGCAGCCTTGGCCGCGGAGTGTGGATACTTCGATCAGTCCCATTTCATCCGCGAGTTCCGCGCGTTTGCGGGCTCCAGCCTGCGCGAATACCTCGTTCATCGCGTGGCTGGCTCCGACCACGTGCGCATCCTCGGCAAAAATATACAATCTTGAGGACGGCGGCCGCGGTTTACTCGAAGGCATGAACGCCGCTAGGAATGTACGAGAGTCGCCAAGTAGCCTGGAATCTCTTCTCGCCTTGTGGGAGGAAGACGCGTGAAGGAGATGAGACTCCTGTGCGCTGGCGACAGCCTCACACGCGCTCAGATCAGCGCCGACTATGTGAAGGCAGTTGAGAATGTGGTCGGCGGTCCCGTGCTCCGAGCCGGGGTGAACCTCGAGCTATCGTCAGGATTGGTTGCGCGGCTGGATGCATTGGTTGCGCACGACGCCACCGCCATCACCGTGCTCACCGGCACGAACAACGTGCGGTACGCGTTGAGCGATTCCGACGCGAAGCGGCTACGTCGGCACTGGCGCACCACGGAGCCTCAGTCCCTCGCCACGTATCGGGAAGATCTGCGGATCATCGCTGGCCGCCTACGGGACACCGGTGCGCGCGTGGCGCTGCTGTCGCTGCCGGTGGTGGGCGAGGTACTGGCGTCGGAGCCCGTTCGCAAGGCGAGGGATTTCAGCGAGGTCGTCCGCGAGGTGGCTGCCGAGCAGGGGGTCTCCTACTTGCCTTTGCACGAGCGGATGGTCGACTTTCTCGAGGCTCATCCCGCGGTGCCGAAGACGTTGTTCCGGCCAGGGCCATTCCTGTCGTACACGGCGGCAGCGCAAAACCTCATGCTGCGGCGGAGCTTTGACGCCATTTCGCGATCGCGAGGCCTGCAGCTCACGACCGACACCATTCATCTCAACACGCGAGGCGCAGCGATGATCGCGGAGTTGATCGTGGGCTGGCTGAAGCACGGCTAGAGCCTTGGGCGCGAGTGAACGCTACGGGCAGTCTACAGGCGTTTTCACGACATCCTGGGCAGTCCCGACAGTGCCAACTGGTGCTAGCGTCCCGCATCTTGAGAGCTATTGTATTCGGCATCGTTCTGTCGACGCTGGCTGGCTGCGCACACCGTGCGACGCTGAACCACTCTCCGAGCGCGCAGGCGCCAATGACGCCCCCAGCCGGCGCAAGCTCGCCCAGTAGCGTCGGCCCCGACCCGACGATCACCGATCCGGCCAACTACATCGCCGTCCTGGAGAACGAGCGTGTGCGGGTGCTCCGCTACCACGACGAGCCCGGCGCGCGTACTCAGCAACATCATCATCCAGAGTCCGTGCTCTACGCGTTGACGGCCTTCCGGCGTCGACTGACGTTTCCGGACGGCACCACGCGCGAGCGCGAGTTCAAAGCCGGGGACGTCATGTGGGTCCCCGCCCAGACGCACGTTGGAGAGAACATCGGCACCACGCCAACGGAGGTTCTCCTCATCGAGCTCAAGTCGCACTGAGCGCGAGCTCAGTCGCTTCGCCCGATTCAACGTAGCGCCTCATCAAAGTGTCGTCGGTTTGCTTCGACGAAGGCAGCTTCGGTCCGGGACCAAACAATGATCTCGGCGATGGTGCCGGCCGGCGTCGCGACCCCTCCCGGATTGTGGAGAGCGTCGGTCCAAAAGCGGACGTTGCGCTCTAGTCGCTCGGAGACGGCAGTAACCAGCGCCATTCGATCTGACTGGGCGAGACCCCCGTATGCATCCAAGAGGACGCGGACCTGACGAGCTTGCTCTTCGATCGGCGGAGGTTGCGCCTGGGAAGATATGCACCAGGCCCCCGCTGTGTAGCCAAGGTCTTCGAGCGGCTCACCCGCCGCCGCCGTGTCGAAGTCGATCATCGCTACGGGTCGTTCGTCCCTGAAGACGGCGTTGTTGGGTCCAAAGTCATTGTGGCAGACCACCGACGCCGTGCTGGCAAACGTCGAGCCGCGCGTCGCATCGTGAAAAGCTCGAAACAAGAGCGCTGCGTCGGCAACTTGCTCGTCCGAGAAGTAGCTCCACCGCTGAGGCATCCCTCCTGTGATGTACGTCAGAATGTCGCGTTCGCAGCGGTCTTGGCCGAGATAACGCGGTGCCCACACAACGACGAGAGTTTCCGGGTGTCGGAGCAGCCCAGCAACGAAGTCCGAGCTCTGCCCGTGTGGGCGTCGGACGGTGTCACCCACTCGCACGACACCTTGGGTGACGCGCCCCCCCGCGAGCGGGATCTCGTCATCGCCGGTCGCGATTGGCTGCTGCGCATGGAACCTCACGCGAGAGCTCCAGCTCGCGACCGAGGACGGCTGGAGCTCACAGGTCAACTTCGCTAGCCGTCAACGTGCCGGAGCAGCTCCGTAGACGGGCATCGGCCCGCCGCCATCGGGCAGACCAGCCGTGCCTGCGGTGGGCCCTGCGGCAGCAGCGCCACTGCTCCCGCCGCTCTGG
>DASQDA010000383.1:0-3539 GCA_035634435.1 Polyangiaceae bacterium | reverse complement strand
AGTACGGCTTCACCGATGTGGACGGCCGCCGCGTCGAAGCGTTCGAAATCGAAGACGCCTGACGCCTGGCCTCGTCGCCGCCGGCATCAGCCATCGATCCACCCGCGGCAGCGGAGTAGCGCAATCCAGCGCTGCGCGTCGGGCAGCTCCGAACAGCCCACCCGGCGGTACGCGTCGTGCGCGTCATACGTGGCCAGTGTCAGGTCGGCGGCCGCGCTGCTCGTGTTTTTGAGCGTGTACGTGTTCACGACGCCGTAGGTGGGCTGGCCCCGACGAGGGAAGCAGCCCGCCAGGCCAGCCGACTAGCAAGAAAAAGCGCTATCCCGGGAACGCTGAGCGCGCTGACGACTCAGTACGGAGCAATGAGTTACCTTACCCTGGTGGCGGAAGCGGGAAACTCCGAAGTGGGCGACGAGTCGATCGTGGCTCGGGTCGTGGCAGGGGACACCGCCGCCTTCGAAACGTTGGTGCGCCGCCACAATCGCCGGGTCTTTCGGGCGGCGCGCGCCATCTTGAAGAACGACGACGAGGCGGAGGACGTGATGCAGGAGGCGTACGTCTCTGCGTTCATGCACCTGGGCGACTTCGGGGGACGCTCGCGGTTTTCGACGTGGCTGGTGCGCATTGCTGTCTACGAGGCTCTTGGCCGGCTTCGCCGAGGCAAGCGCCTGACCTCGCTGGACGACCCCGAGATGGAGGAGGACCCTATCGCGACGACGAGAAGCCCCGAGGGCGCCGCCAGTGACGTCGAGCTCCGCGCCCTGCTCGAGGCAGCCGTGGACGCCCTACCCGTCGGCTTCCGGACGGTCTTCGTCCTGCGCGCAGCCGAGGGCATGACGGTCGAGGAGACAGCGGAGGCGCTGGACATTCCGGAGGAGACCGTCCGCACGCGACTGCACCGGGCACGAGGTTTGTTGCGCGATCGGCTGGCGCAACAACTCGAGAGCGTATCGTCCCGAGCCTTCGACTTCCACTTGGTGCGTTGTGACCGCATCACCGCAGCGGTGCTTGCGCGCATCCAGTCACTTTGAGCTGAAGAAAGCAGGAGCGAGACGATGATGAGATTCGTTGCGAGCGTGTGTCTTGCGGGGCTGGTCGCGTGTGGCGGCGAGAGCGGGGAGGTGCCGTCGGAAACCCCCGACGACGTGGCGCCACCCGCGACGTTTGCAGAGCAAGTGGCAGTCGGGCAACAGCTATATGGCGACAGCTGCGCCAGCTGTCATGGTGCTTCCGGCGAGGGCCTCAAAGCGCCCCGCTTGGTGGGGCTCGAGCAAGGTGCGTTGCCGCTCGACCCGCCAGCGACGGCAACGGTCCGCACCACCCAGTTCAGGACGGCCGCCGATGTCGCTGCATTCGTGGTCGCTAAGATGCCACCGGGGAATCCGGGCTCGCTAGCGGAGTCGGAGTACTGGGCCATCCTGGCGTTCGCTCTGCACGCCAACGGCGTCGATCTGACACGCACACTGGATGCCGCCAGTGCCGCCACGGTGGTACTGCACAAAGAATAACCCGGGAGCCCACCTGGGGGGCCTGGGAGCGCGGGGTTGGAAGAAAAAGCGTGGGGGGATGTCGAGATTGCGGTTCGGGCTCCGACCTAGGGGTGAAGCGCGGGTGGACCGCCCGCGCTTCACCCCTCCTTTTAAACCCACGGATGATTCCCAATGCCGAAAATCACGACTTTTCTCACGTACGACAACCAGGCCGAAGAGGCCGTGAGCTTCTATCTGTCGGTCTTCGAGGCCGGCACGATCGTGAGCACGATGCGCCGCGGCGAGGGCGGCCCGGCCCTGTCCCTGACCTTCGAGCTGCTGGGACAGACCTTCATTGCGCTCAACGGTGGGCCGAGCTTCTCCTTCTCGCAGGGCGTTTCGCTCTTCGTCGGCTGCGAGACGCAGGCGGAGATCGACCGCTACTGGGCAAAGCTCAGCGACGGAGGCAAAGAAATCCAGTGCGGCTGGGTGACCGATAAATTTGGCCTCACCTGGCAGATTGTCCCGAATGTGCTCGGAGAGCTGCTCGGTGGCAAAGACGCAGCGGGAGCCGGTCGAGCCATGCAGGCCATGCTGCGAATGAAGAAGCTCGACATTGCTTCTTTGAAGCGTGCCTACGACGCCGCTTGAGGCGAAGGAAGGCTGACGCTGCTCACGCCGCGCGCCGCCGCGGACCGCCTCCCGATCATCGACGGATGCTGCTCCGCGCGGCGCGCCGCGTCGCCGGTCCAGAGCTCACGATTTGCCGGAGAAGGCGTCTCGCGTCCGGTCGATCATCGAGGCGAAGGGCCCGACGAGCATGTTTGCAGTGGCGGACTCCACACCAGGGTGCGGGCGAGTGGGCGCCACCGCCTCGGCGAACTCCGCCGCTTTGCGCATCTTGGTGAGGCGGTCGGGGTCGAACACGGCCGCGAGGCGCTCGAACTCGAGGCGTTCCTCCGCTTCGGCATGTGCGATCACGCTCGCTTCGAGCAGACGGAGCTTCGTGTCGAACTCGAGCGACTGAACGTCCAGGTTCTCGAGCTGCGCCAGCACTTGCTTGGCTTCGTGCTCCTCCTGCAGGCGCATGTCCACCACCGCGTCCCCATCCGGCAGCGCCCGGCGGGCCGCAGGATGAACGATCTCCTCTTCGGCGGTCTCGTGGACCGCGAGCAGACGTCGCAGTGCATAGAACGCTCTCTCGCGCTCTTCGCCCGTTGCGGCGCTCACCTGCGAGAACAGCTCCCGGATCTGCTGATGCTGCGACTTGAGAAACGTGACCACATCATTTCCGCTACTGATCATGGTTGCCATGGTGCGTCCTGGTCCTTTCAATGGCGCCGCGGGCACTGCGACCTTTGCGGCTATCGATGCTGGCTCCTGTTGCAATGGCCGTGCCGCGCGCACCGAAAGTCCCCGTGCCGGGCGCGGCCAAGCAACGCAACTTGATACAGCGCGCGGTCCGTGCGACTGATGGGCATGCATCAGCGCATTCTTGTCGCCGTGGATCTCAGCGATGCGTCGGGCAACGCGCTTCGTGACGCTCGTGCGCTCGCCGAAGCCGCGGGGGCCGAGCTGGCAATGGTGCACGTGTTACCCGACTTCGCGGATCTCCAGAGTCTTTTTCCGCAAAGCTCGCCGACCGGCCTGCCTGCCACGGACGAGTTTGCCTCGAAGGCTCGCGATCAGATCGGCCGCTGGGCAGCCGAGGCCGCACAGGACCCCAACCTCGAGCTCTTTCTGGATAAAGGCGATCCGGCAGCAACCATCGTGCGCCGCGCGGAGTCGTGGGGCGCGGATCTGATCGTGGTGGGGAGCCAGGGACGCTCGGCCCTCGAACGCATGTTCCTCGGCAGTGTCGCCAACAAGGTCGTTCGCACGGCACACTGCCCGGTGCTCGTCAGTCGTCCCCGGCGCCCGGGGGGCAACGTCATCGCTGCCACGGATCTCTCGGATCCTTCGCTTCCGGCCATCGTCGAAGGTGCTGCCGAGGCTCGCCGGCGCGGATCGCATCTGGTGGTGGTACACGTGGTCGACTCGTCGGTGGGCACGTTCGCAGCGAGCGCCGGC
>DASQDA010000382.1:0-9350 GCA_035634435.1 Polyangiaceae bacterium | reverse complement strand
ACAAGCCGCCCCCCAACACCACCGCCTCATCGGGCTCTGCACCCGCGTTGCCGCTGCCGCTTGCGGCGTTTCCGCCCTGGGTCGCGGCGCCGTTGCCGCCGTTCGCTGCTCCGCCGGGCGAGCTGCCACTCGTTCCGTTGTCGCCGCCGTTGCCCGCTGTGGCGCCGGTGCCCGCCGTCGCACCCGTGCCGCCCGTTGCGCCACTGCCCGCAGTCGCGCCGCTGCCCGCAGTCGCGCCGCTGCCTGAACTGGCGCCACTGCCTGACTCGCCAGCGGCGCCCGAGCTGCCCGCTGCCCCCGAGTCTCCAGCGTCCCCGCCTGTGCCAGGGTCACCGCCGGCGCCGGAGTCACCGCCCGCGCCGGGATCACCGCCCGTGCCGGTATCCCCGCCTGCACCCGCGTCTGCGCCACCGGCACCGCCCGCGCCACCCTCGCCAGGGGGGTCCGGGTTGGTGCCGTCCTGGATCTGCCACGTGTAGGTTGCCGGTGTGGGGTCGACGTTTCCGGCCCGATCAGTCGCTCGGACGAGCAACGTATGCCCGCCGACTTGCAGCGGACCGGTCGTGAATGCGGCGTTGCAGCTGCCGAAGCCCGCACCGTCCAGATTGCATTCGAACGTTGCGCCCGTCGCGTCGGAGGCGAACGTGAAGTCCCCGCTGCGACTGCTGGTGACCGGCAGGGGTGACGACGCAATCGTCGTGTCCGGAGCCTGCGTGTCCACGAGCCACGAGTCGGTAGCGGGCGACGGGTCCACGTTGCCCGCCGCATCCCGCGCGCGGACCCGCAGATTGTGGGTCCCGTCGGCGAGTGGAGCGGTCGTGAACGGTGTGGTGCAGGCGACGAACGCAGCCGAGTTCAAGCTGCACTCGAAGGTAGCAGCCGCGTCCGGCGAGCTGAAGGTGAACGTCGCCGTCGGGTCGTTGGTGATGTTGTCCGGCGTCGTCTCCAGGTCCGTATCGGGAGGAACCACGTCGATCACCCAGGTGACGCTGGCCGGGGTGGGGTCGAGGTTGCCAGCCGCATCCCGCGCGCGCACCCGAAACGAATGGGACCCCGCAGTGAGCGGCCCCTCGGTGACCGGGCTGGTACACGCCGCAAAGACGGCGTTGTCGAGGCTGCACTCGAAGGTGGCTCCCGGTTCCGTTCCCACGGCGGAGAAGGTAAACGTGGCGTTCGTGCTGCTCGTGGAGGCATCCGGCGCGCTATCGATGCGCGTATTGGGTGCCTGCGTATCGAGCACCCAGCTGATGGAAGCCGGGGAGGCGTCCACATTGCCAATGACGTCACGGGCTCGCACCTCGAGGGTGTGCGGCCCGTCCGCGAGCGAGGCCGTCGTGAAGCTCGCCGGACAGGCGACGAAGGCGCCCGCGTCGACCCGACACTCGAAGCTCGCGTTGGCGTCGTCCGAGGTGAACGTGAACGTGGGCGTCGCATCGGTGATGGACCCCGAAGGTCCTGCCACGGACGTGTTCGGCGCGCTCGTATCCGCGCAGTAGGGTACGGGCGCCGTCACCGCAGCTCCAAACTGCGTCGCGCCAGCGTTGCCGGCCGTTGCGCCATTGGCCGGGAACTCGCTTACGGCCGACGACGTGGTGACGCCGCCAACGCCGCCGGCTACGTCACTGGTGATCGTGGCTGACGCCGCGACATAGCCGCCGCCGCCCCCACCACCCGGACCCTCGGCTTCGTTTGCGTTGTCGACGATCTGGTTACCACCGGCGCCGCCACGTGCCTCGATGCTCATGCCGGGGCTCACCGTGGCGCGCACCACGATAGTACCGCCGCCGCCACCGCCGCCCGGAGCGTCGCCGCTCGCAACGCCGGAGGCGGTGGAATCGGCGCTCACGCCTGCCTCGCCGTTCGCGAGAATGCGGCCATTGCCGTTCACCGTGCCGGCGATCACGATGACGAGCCCACCGCCGTTGCCACCGCGGCCGGCGTGCGCGTTATTGCCGTCGCCTGCGCCGCCGCCGCCGCCCAGAAACAGCCGCGTGGAGGGCGCGTTGTCGAGCGGCCGGCCACCGAGGCCCCCGCGCTCGCGCCGGAGGTTGCCGCCCCAGCTCGCAACGCCAGGGCCGGATTTCAACGCATTGCCGTCTTCGGATGAGAACGTGTAGCCGCCGCGGCCGCCGCCTTCGGACCCCAGCGCGCTGAAGCCCGGATCCAGGGGCCAAGCCGTAGTGCCGCCTTTCTGCGTGAGATCGAAGACGCCCTGGCCCGTCCACGCCGCTCCGAAGCGCGCGTTGGCACCGCCACCGCCGCCGCCGTTGTGTGAATTGCCACCACCGCCGCCGTTGGCCGCTGGAGCGCGACCATATTGGACCAGCAGGCCGCCAATGCCTTCACCCTTGCGAGCGCCGTCCGCCGGGTTGGTGGAAGCAAAAGTCGAAACGTTGGTCGCCGAGGCCGCCGACAGGTTGTCCGTCTGCCCCCCGCGAAAACCACGCGCGCTGACGTCGATGGTACCGTTGAGATTGAGGGTGGTCTCCGCGTGCACGGCCACGACGCCGCCCACACTGCCATCCCAGGCCGGAGCCGTGATCGACGCGCTCGCGGCGATGGTGAGGGTCGTGTACTGGGGCACACGAATCACCTGCGTTGCGCCAGCGACGCTGTAGGCATTGCGCAGCGCGCAAGCGAGTGAAATGGTGTTGGTCGCCGCGTTGACGCCGCTCACTTCCACGAGCTCATACAGGCCAGCTCCTCCGAGAGTGGTGACCTCGCCCCAGGCGGCGCTGTCGACTGCGGTGTTCAACGTCGCCCCTTGCATCTGGACGACGAGCACGAGGTCGCCCGTGGCCAGCGCATCGGTGCCGTCCGTCAGAGCAGCCAGATCGCTGACCCGCAGGGAGGTTGCCCCCGCGAGGGCGTTGGCCAACAGCGGCACGTAACGGTTCACGACGGTGTTGGCGGCAGCTATAGTGCGTGCTCCGTCCGTGCCCTCGATCGCCTCGCTGCGGCTCGTGACGCCGCGGCCCGTGTCGCGCGTCTCCTGGGCGTCACCTGCGCCACACGAAGCGGCGAGAGCCGCCAGGCTCACCACGTTGGCGAGAGCGGCCGCGCGGCGCAGCCAACGTGCAGGGGTCGGAGACATGGAAGGCTGTGGCTGAGGCATGGCGGCGTGGTTCATTCTTGTCCCTGCTGTGCAGACTTCTTCTGGGTCTCGATGATCTTGAACTGCACTCGGCGGTTTTGCTGTCGACCGTCGTCGGTGTCGTTGCTGGCAATCGGTTGGTCGAAGCCGTAACCCTTGGCCACGAGCTTGCCGTCCTCGATCTGACCGCGGCCAACCAGCCACTTGACGACACTCGCCGCTCGGCGCTGGCTCAGCCCTTGGTTGTAGGCGGCGCTACCGCGATTGTCGGTGTGCCCTTGAACCTCGATCCGCACGATCTCCGGATGCTCGCGCAGCACGTCGGAAACCTGCTGAAGCAGCTCGTCGCTCGCCGGCAGGATCACGTGGCTGCCCGTCTTGAACTGAACCTGCTGGAGAATGATGATTTCCGACTGGGTAACGCGCACCAGTGTGGGACAGCCGTTCTTGGTCGGGTCGGCGTTGGGCTTGCCCTTTTCGCTCGGGCAGGCGTCCTTATCGTCGGTGACGCCGTCGCCGTCCATGTCGCCCGGGCAGCCATTGCGCGTTGGATCGTCGCTCCGCACCCCCTTGATGTCGGGGCAGGCGTCCTCGCTATCGATGATGCCGTCGCCGTCACGGTCGGAGGGACAGCCGTTCTTCTTCGGATCAACGCTCCGCGCGCCAGCTACGTCCACGCAAGCGTCGAGCCGGTCCATGACGCCGTCGCCGTCGCGGTCGGGACAGCCGTGCATCCGTGGATTGTCGGAGACGGCACCGGCGTGATCGGGGCAGGCGTCGAGAACATCCGGGATGCCATCGCCATCGCGGTCGCTGGGCGGCGCCGGGGCGACCCGGTCTTCGGGTACGATGGCGACGCTCGCCACGACCCGCAGCGCCGGAGTGCCGAGGCCCCGGGTGAGCCCGGGCCCGGCTCCAGCGCCAAGAACGACACTGCCGACGCGGAGCTTGGCTCCCAGAATGGCTTCTGCGTTGGTGGTGTCGCGCGAGAACGGATCGTTGAAAGTGGTCGTTCCGTAGAGCTCTGGGCCGAGCTGAAGCTTGCCACCGGCGAGCAATGCCGCGATGCTGGCTCCGTAGCTGAGCTCCGAGCCGACCTCGGTGTCGACCACTTGCTTCGTCTCTCGGAGCACCGCGCCCGCCGTGAGCGCATACGCAACATCCGAGGTCTCGCCGCTCACGAACAAGCTAGGCTGACCGCGAACGCTGCCATCCGACGCGAACTGATCCTCGGCGCCAGTCGGCAGCCAAACGTAACCGTTCAGCCCCAGCTGAAACGCCGAGCGCGCTTTGCCGAGCAAACGCAGCCGCGCGCCCAGTCGGATGTCCCCGAAGGCCGCCCCACTGGGTGACTCGAAGCTGAGCCCGCCCCCGGCCGGCGAATCGCCGGCAGTCAGCAGCGCCACGGGCACGTTCAACGAGAGAGTCAGTCGGTTCCACAAACCGAGAGCGAGGCCACCATGTAGCCAGAGCTGGTCTGAAACGATGCTGCCCACGCGATCGTCACCATCACCCGTGTAGAGAACCAGGGGACGGTACGCATACTCGCCGAGCAGCTGAGCTCGAACGCTGCCGTGACCTGCGTCATTGCCGCCGTGCACGCCGAAGAAGCGGTCACCAGCGGGCGCTGGCTCGAAGCGGTCCAGAGCGAAGGTTTGTAGCGTCTGCGCTTGCGCTGGGATGGCAATGCTGACGGCCAGGGCAGCGGCCAGCGCTCTCAACAGGTGACGCATCGACTTTTTTTCCTTCTCGCTCAGCGTCCGCAGAGGGGCGCCCTTTAGAGTACATCGCGCGATACGGCCGAATCCGCCGTGACGGCTCGAGCTCCCGTCCGCCGTCCGACATGGGAAAGCGAGCAGGGAGGGAGCCACTTCCCCTCGGATGCGTGGACACCGGATCAATCCCGATGGCCGCACACTAGGACACTCAGCGCTTCTCTTCTACGGCAAACTGGCGTCCGCCATGTCGGAAGTGCGCTGTCGCATGGCGATGTAGGGTGACGACGTACGCTCTGCGACGACGGACGCGCACCCACTCCGTTGAGTGAAGAGACGTCGCTGGCGGATACTGCCAGGCGCCCACCTCGACGGTCGCTGTCCTCAGCGATTGAACACAGAGCAAGCGCCGTCGCGTGCGACCACCACGTGGTCGACCAACGGAATGCCGATGAGATCACATGCAGTGGCGATGGCGCGCGTCATGGCTACGTCCTCCGCGCTGGGGCTCGGATCCCCGCTTGGATGATTGTGCACCAGCACGATAGCGCTACCGCCGTCACGCAGGGCGGGCGCCAGCACGTCGCGCGTGGTGAGCGCGCAGGCGTGCAAGCCACCCTGCGCGATGCGTCGGCTCGATTTAAGCGCGTTGCGTCCGTCGAGCACGAGCAGCCACACTTCTTCGTGCTGCAACGCCGAAAGCCGCGGCCGCGCCCAGGCCACGACCTCGTCGTGACTGCGCAAGGGGACAGCGAGCGAGCCCTGCTCGGCTATTTGCAATCTGCGGCCGAGCTCGAAGGCGGCCGCCAGTCGCGTGGCTTTGACGGGCCCCACGCCGCGCCGGGCGACGAGCCCGTGGGGCGTGCTGCGCGCGAGGCCCGCGAGGCCCTCCTCGGCTTCCAGCAGGGTAGCTGCGAGAAGCCCCACCGACTGCCCCGCTGTCCCCGTCCCGAGCACTATTGCGAGCAGATCATTGTCGGAGAGCGCTTCCACCCCCTCGCGGAGAGCTCGCTCGCGGCTGTCTGGCATGACGAGCGACGACAGCAGGGCTCGTGCCGGGCGGGCCGACCGCGTTTTACCCGGAGCCGCGCCTGGCCGACAGTGTCTCGCCTGGCGTGCTGCGCCATCGGTTCGTGCTCGCGCTCAGTCGACACTCACCACGCGCGCCGCGTCACAGCTAGCAACGAAGTCCGCGAGCGCCGCCTCGATGGCGGCGGAATCCCGAGCATCGAACGTGATCTTCGTCTTGTAGCGCGGCTCGAACCACTTGGGGTAGGAGCCGATCTCCACGCTCGGGTGTCGAGCCACGACCACGTCCAGCGCGTCCTTGAGCTCGGCTTCGTCGATGTCGAGATAGACGGCGCGAGAAAGGAAGGGGGCGGGGCCGCGTAGATGCTGACGAACGGCGTCGAGCTTGGCCCGGAAGATTTCGGGGACACCCGGCAGCACGAAGACGTTGCGCATCAAGGTCGTGGGCCACTGGACATCACTCACGCTGACCAGCTCGGCACCTTCCGGCACCAACGCCATGCGCAGGTGCGCGTCGTTGCAGCCGTCTCCGTAACGGGTGCGCACCAACCGCTCGAGCAGCGGGTCGAGCGCGGGCTTGACGCCGAAGGCGCGCGCCACGGCTTCGATGGTGACATCATCGTGGGTCGGGCCAACGCCCCCGCTGGTGAACAACACGTCGACCGCGCTGCTCAAGCTCTGGATCTCACTCGCGAGCAGAGGCAGATCGTCGGGCAGCAGCACCGCGCGCACCAGGCGAATGCCCAGGGTGCGCAGCAATCGCGAAAGCTCGATGAGGTTCTGCTCTTGTACCTTGCCGGAGAGCAGCTCGTTCCCGATGATCAGCGCCGCGGCGGTTCGCGCGAACAAGCTCATGCTCTCGCCTCGGCCACTTTCACGTGGACTCGGTGGCCAGCTTGCGCACGACGGGATTGCCGTGCTCATCGATGCCGAGCAGCTCTTCGACGCGGCGTTCGGCGGCGTCGAGCTGCGCTTGCGCTCCGCGTGCGAGGCGCACGCCCTCTTCGAACAGGCGCAGCGACTCCTCCAGCGGCAGCTCGCCTCCTTCTAGGCGCTCGACGATGTCGCACAGCCGCTGGACGGAGGTCTCGAAGGTCGCGGGTTGGGCTTCGGTCGGAGCTTCTTGAGGGAACTCGTTGCTGTCGCTGCTCATTGTCGCCGCTCTGCAGGGGGAGCCTTGCCCGTAGGCCCCACGAGCGCAAGGCGCAGCCCGACCGGACCCGCGGGCAGTCCGGTTAGTGTCACGACGCCGTCGGGGTCGGCGAGCACCGGCAACGCGAGACCTCCGGGGGCAAGAATCGCCGCGCCCAGGGCCGCGGCGGTCGGCTCCAGCTCGATGCACAGCGTGCCCGGCCCGGCCGCGAAGGGGCGGGCTCGGACGCCGCGCAGGGCGAGCTCCGCCGTGTGCCGCACCTCGCCAGCGGGATCGAGCTTGGCTGCGAGCTCCAAGGTTCTGCGGGTCACCCGCTCGGGCCTGCGGGACAGCGCTGCGATGATGGCAGATCGCACCGTCGCATCGACCTCGAAGAGGTAGCTCGACTCCAGCACTGAGACGGCAGTGGGATCCGAGCTGGAGCCAAGCCCGAGGGCTACGTGAGCCCGCCGCCACGGGTCGGGCGAGCTCGCTTGCTCGAGCAGCCGCGCGCGCAACTCCGGTGCGTCGCGCTCCCCGAGTGCAAACAGAGCCAGCGGCGCTGCGGGGCCAGCTTCGACCAGGAGCTCCAGGAGCACGCGATTGGGGACGCTCGCGCGCGCGCCCTCATCGACCAAGGCTAGCGCTAGCTGGGTTCGGCTGGCCCCGGCGGGCACGCTCGCGAGCCGTGCAGCAGCGAGCGGGGCGGCTTCGCCGAAGGGCGCCACGCGCGCGGCGGCTTGCAGCACGAGCGCGTCGTCGCTGCGCAACATGCCGGGCAGTCGCTCGGGCTCGAGCAGGGCCACGCCGTAGTGCGACACGGCGCGATCAGCCGCGTCGCCGCGCTGCAACGCCTCCAGCGCGGCGCGCAATCCGTCCACGCGCTGAGCGCTCCGCGCGAACACCAGCGCGGACGCGCGTGCGGCAAGGCGGCGGGTGCGCGCATCACCGAGCGCGCGAGCGAGCTCTTCGCGCGCCCATCGAGAGTCGGACAGCGCCAAAGCATAAGCGGCCGCCACGCCCCAGGTGCGGTTCTTCAAGAGCTCGCCGAGCCGGCCGACGGCGGCTCGCGTGCTGCTGCGGCCGAGGGCAGCGATCCACGCGCGCGTCCGCTGAGGATCGCGCCCTGCCACCTCTGCAAGCGCCGGCTGCGTGAGGTCGACGGGGCTCCATTGCAAGCCGAGCTCGAAGGCAGCATCGCGCGTGGCAGGCTCGCGCAGGAGCCGCTCGAGCAGGGGCGCAGCCGCTGGATCGTGCGACAGGCTCAGGATCTCGGCGCTCGCGAGCAGCAGCGCAGGGCGTCCGTCAGCCTGCATCCAGCGTTGAGCCACGGCGACGGTCTCGAAGTTCCCGAGCCGCGTCAGCGCAACCGCAGCTCTGGCGGCGAGCTCCGGTCCGCCGCGCCGGACCACGTCGCGCAACACCTCGAACGCACGCTGATCGCCCAGCTGTTCCAGCACCGCGACCAGCTCCAGCGTCGGCGCGCGGTGGCTAAGCAGGATGGCGCCGAGCTCGCGGGGCGGGTGCGCGACGAGCGCCATGCCTGCGGCTTGCGCCACACGGCCCGGTTGCCGCAGCGCTTTGCCCAGCGCCTCGAGCGCGGCTCTGTCTCCGCTGCCAGACAGCGCCAGGGCAGCCGTGTCCCGCAACATGGCATGCAACGGCTCGGCGCGCTCCGCAGTCGTGCTGATGCCGGTCATGACCCGAACCAGGCACTCGCGAACCTCCGCCTCACGCTTCACGTGGGGCGCCAGAGCGCGGACCGCAATGAGCCGTTCGCGAGCCGATTGTGCATTGCCGCTCGGCTCGAGGGCTCGAACCAGTATTTCGAGAGCGCGGGGCGTGCCGAGCTCACCCAGTCGAAGCAACGCCCGTTCGCGCTTTCGAGCATCGGTTTGGCGCAAGGCGCGCTCCAGGGGCGCGACCCCCAGGCGATCGCGCAGGGACGGCTGCGCCGGCACCAGCTTGGCGTCGGGCGTGGACGCCTCCTCCTCCATCTGCGCCATTGCAGGTGCCGACGTGCCGACGACCGTCACGATGGTGAGGCCGGCAAGAGTCAGGAGAGCGGCGTTGCGCTTCACGGCTTCTTGGGCGCTTGCGGCGTCGCAGCAGCCGGTTTGCTCTCGGGCCTCGGCGCCAGTACGAGAAAGCCGATCCCCGTGCGCTCGGCGCCCGGCAGCTTGCGCACGGCCGCCCAAGCTATGCTCTCCGCCGCGTCGTCGCGGTGTGTGTAGCGCCGCAACGCTTCGACGATCGCGAACGAGCGATTGAGCGCCACCTGCTCCGCGTTGACGCCGGTAGCAGGGGGGCGGACGCCGACGAGGAGCACGAAATCAGGGCTCTGATTCAGCAGTGTGGCGATGGCGCGCAGGCTGGGGTC